>DXCD01000023.1 GCA_019116185.1 Candidatus Mediterraneibacter stercorigallinarum | reverse complement strand
GCCGTACTCCCTGCCTTTAAGACTTTCCAACAGATTACTCCAAAGTCACCGAATCCACACACCCGCCCTCTGCGAAAGGTTTTCGAAAAGACGCTTCGCTGTTTTCGAACGCTTTACCAGTCGGAAGGTCTCCCGACAAATGCAGGATTTCAAAGGTGGAGCGAAGTGGGATCGGTATTGAAGAAACAGATATTTTGTTTCTGACGGAAGTGCTGTGAATAAAGGGTTATAGCATACGATAGATTCGAACAAATTCGATGAAGTTCCGGCTGGATGAAAGCTTTGTTTTGTCGGGAACGTTCACGCTGGACCCGCTTTTTGAATCCTGAATTTGTTCGCGGGGGACTGCCGACCGGATGAAAGCAGAAAACCGCAGCCCTATTTCAAGTGCCTTTCGTGGCGGGCGGGGATGCGGCGACGGTGACTCGGAACGATTTGTTGGAAAAAGTTAAAGGAAGAAAGTGGGGCGTTAATTTGTCAGCGGATGCCTGAGGCGAAGCCGAATCATCCGTTGGCAAATTGTTTTTAGCCACGCTTTCTTCCTTTTAATTTTTCCCAAATCGTGGAGCCGGAACCTGAGCCACATCCCCGCCCGCCACGAATACGTCTTAAAATATACTACGGTTTTCGGACGTTTCATTTACCGGCCGTTTCCCCGACAAATCCAGATTTCTACCTCCACTCGATCTCTGCTTTTTTCCTCGGCGCTGTCCTCCGGTATGTAACCGCCGGATATCCGGTCAGCATGCAGCACGCTACCGGGGTATTTCCCAGTCCCAGCCATTCTTTCAGTGGTTTCCACGCTTCAACGATCCGTTGGATATATCCGCTGTAGAGTACACCCGCTCCTTCTGCCACAGCCATATTCTCTATATTTGCAGCGGCAAGTCCTCCATCCAGCGGGTTATCTGCCGCAATGAAGATGCATGCCGGAGCGTTGAAAAAGAGGGGATCATCCTGGGGATCTTTCCGCTGTCTCCGATACATGAATTTAAACAGCATGGAATAATGAGGCGCTGTCTCTTTCATTGCTTCTGCCAGATCCGGCATCTGCTCCCACAGAAATGCCTTGAATGCTTCCAGTTCTTCCTGCAGTACAATGAACCTGCACGCCTGGCGGTTCTTTGCTGTAGGCGTGTACCGTCCTGCCTCCAGGATCCGTTCCATCACTTCCCGGGGAACAGGCTTTTCTTTATAATTCCGGACGCTCCGGCGGAACTTTACCGCATGGAGAAAATGATCCGGCGCCACGTTAAATGTGTCTTTATCATATTCCTCCACATCCTCCATGTCGTATTCCGGTATGGACACCGCTGACTTGGGACAGACTGCCACGCAGTGCCCGCACCGGATACATTCCGGAGTATACACAGCTTTCCCGTCCTCTACAGTCAGTTTATCTGCGGGACAGTCTGACACGCACAGACCGCACCCGACACATCGTTCTCTGTCAATTATGATCATGCTCTCTTCTTCCTTTCCTGTTGCTTCTGCTGCCGGTAAAAAGTGCTATACTCTGCCATAGATATCCTTTGGCACATATGCTTTCACCGCGATCCCTTCCGGCACGTATTCCTCGGACAAGAGCTGACCTCTGCTGCGGATGATCTGGATCCTGCCCGCCTCGGAGAAATCGTACAGCCTCTCAATGTAGATCTGATCTTTCCTTATGATCTCAAGAAGCGCCTTTTTCAACTCATCCAGTCCCTGCCCGGTCTTTGCCGATGTGGGGATGGAATACTCTGCCTGGAAATCCCGCTGGCTCACAGGACTCTCCAGCCGGTCCTGCTTATTAAAGAGCGTGATGACCGGCTTCCCTTCCGCACCGAGCTGGCGGAGAGTGTCGTACACCACATACATCTGCTCGTCCATCTGAGGATTGGACGCATCCACCACATGGATGATGAGATCTGCGTATTTCACTTCTTCCAGCGTACTCTTAAACGCCTCCACCAGATGGTGGGGAAGCTTTCGGATGAATCCGACTGTGTCCGTGAGCAGGATTTCCTGAGTATTGTCCAACATCAGAGACCGGGTAGTTGTGTCCAGGGTGGAGAAGAGCATGGCGTCTTCCAGAATCCCAGCGTCAGTGAGCGCATTCTCAATACTGCTCTTTCCCGCTGAGGTATATCCGACTAGAGCCGCCACTTTCAGGCCTGACTGCAGCCTCTGGTTACGGATGAGTTCACGGTGCTTCTCCACATCTTTCAGCTCCCGCTTGAGCCTGCTGATCCTCTCACGGATGAGGCGCCGGTCCATCTCCAGTTTTTTCTCGCCGGGTCCCCTGGTCCCGATGCCGCCTCCCAGACGGGACAGCGATCTCCCGAGTCCGGTCAGGCGGGACGCGCGGTATCTGAGCTGTGCCAGTTCCACCTGTATCTTTCCCTCGCCGGAAACAGCCCTCGCGGCAAAAATATCCAGGATCAAAAGCGTCCGGTCGATCACCTTGCAGGACAGTTCTGCCTCCAGGCTGCCAAGCTGGGCGCTGGTCAGCTCATCATCACAGATAATCCCCGTGGCATCAGTCTCCCAGATAAGGTCCTTGAGTTCCAGCAGCTTCCCCTTTCCCACGTAAGTGGCCGGATGGGCAGACTCCCTCGCCTGGATAAGCCTGCCGACTACTTTCGCTCCGGCGGTCTTTGCCAGCTCTGCCAGCTCGTCAAGAGATCGCTGCGCCGCCTCCCCGTCTCCTGTATCAACCCCTGCCAAGATGACTTTCTCTTCTATCTGTTCCATATCATACATCTGTTTGTCTCCTCTATCCCGTTATAGCTCCGCCCTGTTAAAAAACCGGCAGCGCATATGCACTACCGTGTCTTTAAGAATTCTGCTTCCTTCTGCACTGCCTCGTCATCCGGATATTCGCTGAGATACTCTTCAGCCTTCTGGCGCGCGTTCTCCCAGTCTGCCAGCTTCTCATAGCAGATGATCTCATTATACTTCATCTCACGGATCATCTCCTCATCAGGCACTTCCCCGCTGTCATCGGTTTCTGCCAGCGCAAGCCCGGCCTGGATATACTCCAGGACATCCGTATAGTCTTCCTCATCCTCCCAGGTCTGTATCCCGCATGATGCCATAAGATGATAGAGCTGCACTGTCTCCGCTGCCCCCAGATCAACTGCCTGCTGAAATGCTTCCAGGGCTTTCCCGTATTCTCCTGACTCATAATAAGCCATGCCAAGTCCTCTGTACCCTTCCGCGGACTTTTTGCTGTCTTCGCTCTCTGCTGCTTTCTGAAACTGTGTCAGGGCCTCTTCATAATTTCCTTCTTCCAGAGCTGCCGTGCCCTCCTTCTGAGGATTGGCGCAGCCGCCCAGGATTCCCGCGGCAGATATACACCCTGCCGCTGTAAACATTAGTTTTCTCTTTATTTTCATAACTCATACTCCATGTCCCGGATACTGCAGTATCCAGAATGAATTTAATATATTGATCAGCATGACAGCCATATCCGCGATGATCGCATTCTGCATGGTCACCATTCCTAAAAATGCCATAACAACGAGAAGCACTTTCATCCCGATCGCAAATACCATGTTCTGTTTCACTGATCGCAATGTTGCCTTTGAGATGCGTACCGCATTGATGATCTTAGACGGTTCATCCTCCATAAGAATGATATCTGCCGCTTCCAGAGCAGCATCTGCTCCCAGGCCGCCCATAGCAATGCCAATATCCGCCAGCGCCAGAACCGGCGCGTCGTTGATGCCGTCCCCCACAAAGGCAATCAATTCACCTTCCATCTGGTCCTCCCGGAATTCTTCCAGAAGAGCCACTTTATCTTCCGGCATAAGTTCTGCATATACACTTTCTATCCCCAGTTCGCCTGCCACATCTTCTGCCACCTGTTCATTGTCACCGGTCAGCATGACTGCGGACAGATCCCTTCTGTGCATCCAGCGCATCAGTCTTCCGGAATCTCCCCGGATCACGTCCGCAATCAGGATATACCCTGCATACTGTCCGTCAACCGCCACATAGACTGCTGTCCCTGCTTCCTCCGCAGGCTGGCATTCTATTCCTTCCCGCTCCATGAGCCTTGTATTGCCGGCATAAACTTCTCTTCCGTCTACCTTTGCGCGGACGCCATACCCGGGCTGTTCTTCAATCTCCGCCACACGCGCCCTGTCAGCCTCTTGTCCGTACGCTTCCTGGAGCGACACCGCAACAGGATGTTTTGAGTAAGACTCTGCAAGAGCTGCAATTTCCAGGAGGTCCTTCTTCTCCATCTCATTATACGGAACAATATCTTTTACGTGGAACACGCCTTCTGTAAGGGTTCCTGTTTTATCAAACACAAACGTATCTACCTGCGTCAGGTTCTCCAGAGATCTGCCGCCTTTGATCAGCACGCCCTGCTTTGCCGCTGATCCGATCCCTCCCAGAAACGCCAGCGGTATGGATACCATAAGCCCGCAGGGACATGCAGCCACAAGGATGATCAGCCCCCGGTAGATCCATTCGCCTTTTGCTTCAATAAACATCATCGGTGGAAGAATCACTGTCAAAAGCGCGATCAGGATCACGATGGGCGTATAGTATTTTGTAAACTTATCTGCCAGATGAATGCTTTCTGATTTGTTCTCATTCGCGCTCTCCACAAGTCTCATGATCTTTGCCGCTGTAGAGTCATTGTAGCGCTTGACGACTCTTGCTTCCAGAACACTGTTAAGGTTGATGCTTCCGCTGTACAGCCGGTCTCCCGCCCATACTGCCCTTGGCTCAGACTCGCCTGTGAGCGCCTTCATATCCACTGTACCTGTCCCCTCTGTTACGACCGCGTCAACGGGAATCTTCTCCCCCGGCCGCAGCACGATGATCTGCCCCAGAAGGAGTTCCTGGGGCGGCACGATTTTCTCAGTCTCCCCGACTTTCAAGTTTGCATAATCAGGCCGTATATCTATAAATTCCGCAATGGACTTCTTCGTCCGGCTCAAAGAGATTTCCTCTACCAGTTTTCCAACCTGGTAAAACAGCATTGCCGCTACAGCTTCCTTGTGCCTGCCGATCAAGAAAGCCCCCGCTGTCGCAATGATCATCAACAGATTCTCATCCAGGAACTGCCTCTTCGTAATCCTTTTTATCTGCTCCCAGTATGTAGCTGCCGAGAGCGCTCCATACGCCAGAAGGAACAATACCGTCTCCGCCGTTCCTGTCACAGGCTGGAAAGATGTCACAACCCATGCAATGATATAGAGCAGAATACCTGCTCCTATTTCCATACTCTTCTTCCTTGCCTCATTTGTCATTTCTTTTTCCCTTTAGCTTCCTCTGACTCCTGTTTGCCCCCCGGAAGTCAGCAAAATTCCCCCTCAATACAGTATAGCGAAAAGAGTAAAAAGCATCAAGATATTTTGCCTCTTAACAGTGGATCTTAAGAAAAAATTATGATACTCTGCCGGGCAAGTTCACAAACTCTGTATCATCTGATATAATATATTTAATTTTCAGATAACGGCATAGAAGGCAGGGGGGGGAAAACATGGCAGGAAGATGCAGCTTATGCGGCAGCAGACTGAATAACGGAAAGTGCGAGTTCTGTGGTCTCAACAATAAAATGTACGACCGGGAATACATAAAAAACCCGTATCATATGCCTGCCGCTGACACAGATACCGGGACGCAGAAATCTGCATCCATACATCATCAGAAGCCGGCGCAGCAGGCACGCAGGCTGCCGGCAGGGAAAGGTATGGCAGAAACCAGACGCAAGAGGAGCACATTCTCGGCAGGTCCGCCGAGGCAGTACAATTATTCCCGTGCAAAAACCGCTGACTCTAAGGTCAAAAAATACAGGGCTGTCACTTTGATTATAATATTTATAATCATTATATCCATGTTCGCCCCTGTATTGATCCAGTTTGGCAGGACCGTGCTCGAATCCGGTGCCTCTGCTGACGGCGATTCCTGGCTTTCAGGCATTGAAGACATTTTTTCAGATGACAGTGATGTTTCCTGGAACTATGGTGGCTATGATCCTTATGCAAATGTGACCCGGGAGATCCCGGAGACAGGCAGCACTTATGAAACTACCATCGGAAGCGGTATTTACCAGGTCGGCGTTCATATACCCGAGGGAATTTACCGGGTGGAGCTTGCAGGGGCAGACGGAGACCTTCAGATAACTGACACAGAAAATTTTATCTATGAGTCCATATGGTTCGGAGAGGAGGCGGAGTATGACGAGGTGACAGAAGCAGAGGATGTGCGGCTGTACAACGGGGCGCAGATCTCCATCAGCGGCGGCGCGGTCCTCACCTTTGTCACATCCAATGCCCAGCCGCTCATACAGGAACCCTCTGCAAATCCCTTGACCGGGCCTGTGATTCTGGATGA
>DXCD01000200.1 GCA_019116185.1 Candidatus Mediterraneibacter stercorigallinarum | reverse complement strand
TACTTTATGAGGGGGGAGATAGTTGTTTTATCAACTATCTGTGTCTTAGTATAACCGGGAAATGTGTCCAAAGTATGTTTTAAATCTTAAAGAAAAAGAAAATACCTTATGAAATTCTTAATACTCTGCCGGCAGATCATCTGCGAAGTTCCATGCGTATAAGCATAAAAAGCGACAAAAATAAAGAAAATATGTCGGGGGGATTACTGGAAAAGTAATGCGATATTATATATAATTCATAAAGAATGGACAAAAATTTGAAAAAATGGAGGTGAAATGCACAAATCAGAGCTTGCGAGAAAGCTGTAAAAATAAGTATGAGAAAGGAACGTGAACAATGAGAAAGAGGTTTATGCGCAAGACGGTGCCGCTGGTTTTGTCGGCAGCGCTTGCAGTAACACTTGCTCCATCGTTCGGGGTCAGGGTAAGCGCAGAAGAACAGACAGAGACCGGGGCGGATACAGGGCAGAATGATCTTCGCCTGTGGTACACCAAGCCCGCGTCCCAGGGCGGGGCGTCAAGCGAGAATGATATCTGGCAGCAGTACACGCTTCCCATCGGGGACGGCGATATGGGAGCAAATGTGTATGGAGAAATCAGCACAGAGAGGCTGACATTTAATGAGAAGACGCTGTGGACCGGCGGACCGAGCGAGAGCCGTCCGGATTACAACGGCGGAAATCTTGAGAGCCAGGGCAACTACGGCGAGACAATGAAACAGATCCAGCAGCTTTTTGCAGAGGGCAGGGACAGCGAGGCATCCAGTCTCTGTAACCAGCTTGTGGGAACAAGTGACGGTTATGGCTCTTACCAGTCGTGGGGGAATATTTATTTCAGCTATCAGGGGATCCAGGATGAAGATGCGGAGAATTATGTCAGGGATCTGGACTTAAGAACCGCGGTTTCTTCTGTTGACTTTGATGTAAATGGAACCCATTATGGCAGGGAGTTCTTTATAAGCAATCCTGACAACGTGCTCGTGGCAAGGCTGACCGCGGAAGGCGGAGAGAAACTGGATCTGAAGATCACCTTCCCGTCGAACCAGGACGGTACAACGGTGACTGAGGATGATATGCTCCTTCTCGCGGGAGAGGTGTCAGACAACCAGCTTAAGTATGACTCCATATTAAAGGCAGTGCCCGAAGGTGAAGGCAGCAGCGTGGAGACGTCCGGAGATACTCTGGTGATTTCGGATGCAGATGCAGTGACCGTGTATGTCAGCGCGGACACAGATTATAAAAATGACTATCCGGAATACCGCACAGGCGAGACAGCAGAGCAGCTGCACGCAAGAGTGGCGGAAGATATAGAGTCAGCGGCGGAAAAGGGATATGAAGCAGTGAAGGCTGACCATATTGCAGACTATTCCGAACTGTTCAGCCGCGTAGAGCTTAATCTGGGGCAGACTGTTTCGGAGAAGCCGACAGATGAGCTGTTGGCAGCGTACAAGAACGGAAGCGCAACCGCTGAGGAGCAGCGTCAGCTGGAAGTGATGCTGTTCCAGTACGGACGGTATCTCACGCTGGGATCCTCCAGGGCAGATTCGGAACTCCCGTCCAACCTGCAGGGAGTCTGGAATAACGTGAATAATCCGTCATGGAGTTCAGATTATCACATGAATGTAAACCTGCAGATGAACTACTGGCCGACCTATTCCACCAACCTGGCGGAATGTGCGTATCCGCTGATCGATTATGTTGACTCCTTAAGAGAGCCAGGCAGGATCACAGCGGCAATCTATGCGGGTATTGTAAGCGAGGATGGAGAAGAAAACGGGTTCATGGCGCATACGCAGAATACGCCATTTGGCTGGACATGCCCGGGCTGGGATTTCAGCTGGGGATGGTCACCGGCGGCAGTGCCGTGGATCCTGCAGAACTGCTGGGAATACTATGAGTATACCGGTGATTTTGACTATATGAAAGAATACATCTATCCGATGCTCAGAGAGGAAGCGGTAATGTACAGCCAGATGCTTGTCAAGGATGAGGATGGCAAATATGTTTCTTCTCCGACATTCTCACCGGAACAGGGACCGAGAACCAACGGAAACACCTATGAGCAGTCTCTGATCTGGCAGCTCTTTACAGATGCCATCACAGCAGGAAAGCTGGTGGGTGAGGACGAGGCAGTGCTTGCTGACTGGAAGGAGAAGCTGGATAATCTGAAAGGCCCTATCGAGATCGGCGATGACGGACAGGTAAAAGAGTGGTACATCGAGACATCCTTTAATAAGGATGCAGCCGGAAACACATTGGGCGAGGGCTACGGACACAGACATCTCTCCCACATGCTGGGACTGTTCCCGGGGGATCTGATCACTGCAGATACAGAGGAATGGTTTGAGGCGGCTAAGGTATCTATGAACCTGAGAACAGACTCATCTACCGGATGGGGCATGGGACAGAGGATCAATACATGGGCAAGGCTCGGCGACGGAAACAGAGCGCATAAGCTTATCACGGATCTGTTCGCCAGCGGGATTTATTCGAACTTGTGGGATACACATCCGCCGTTCCAGATTGACGGAAACTTCGGTATGACATCCGGTGTGGCTGAGATGCTCGTGCAGAGTAATGCGGGATATATCAATCTTCTTCCGGCGCTTCCGGATGTGTGGGCAAACGGAAGCGTGGATGGTCTTGTTGCCAGAGGTAATTTTGAGATATCCATGAACTGGGCAGACAAGAGGATCGAGAGTGCTTCCCTTCTGTCCAACAATGGCGGAGAAGCTGTTGTACAGCTGACAGACGCAGCACTGGCGACAGTGACAGACAGTGATGGAAATGTAGTTGATTTCCAGGCAGTGAGCGAGGACAGAATCTCCTTTAACACAGAAGCCGGAAAGACATATACGATTTCCATGATCCCTGCCCCGGAAGAAGTGATCGCGGCACCGACAGGATTGGCAGCGGTAAAGACAGCGGACGGGAGCGTAGACCTGAGCTGGGATGCAGTGGAGGCAGAAGGCGAGATCACTTACAACGTATACCGTCAGATCGGTGATGGAGAATGGGTAGAGATCGAGACAGAGAATCAGGGGACTTCCATGACAGATCCGGACGCATATGATGTACTTGGAGAGCTGCATTATAAAGTTTCGGCAATCGTAAATGGAAAAGAGAGTGAGCTGAGTGAGTCGGCTTCCGTGACAGACCTGCGGGACATGGCTGGAATGATCGATGATCAGGATGAGCGTATCAAATGGAACGGGGCATGGGGCGACTGGTTCAATGACCCGAACTATGCAAATACGATCAAGTATTTGAATTCTCCGACCGGAACAGAGACGGCAGAGCTTACTTTCCTGGGAACAGGCATTGAACTGATTGTATGCAAGAATTATGACAGAGGCTTTTTGGAAATATCCATTGATGGAGAAGTGTGCGAGACCGTGGATACATATTCATCCAGCACTGACCGCCAGGCGAAGATATTCTCCAAAGATGACCTGGAGTATGGCATCCATACGATCATCGTACGGGCGACAGCTGAGAAATGCGAGGAAAGTACGAATTCAAAGGTTGAGATCGATGCGTTTAATGTACTCGATAATACGGCTGTAAAAGCGGAGTCTATTAAAGTGGCGCCGGTAAGCGGAATGACGACAGTGAGCAAGGCGGACACTGTGCTTCAGATGCAGGCAGAGGTTATGCCGAAGGATGCAACGGACAAGAGCGTTGTCTGGAGCGTGGAGACGAAGAGAGGAGCAGCTGTGGGAACAATCGATGAATCCGGACTCCTTACGCTCAGTGGAGGGAACGGTGTGGTGACAGTGACAGCTGCATCAGCATCAGACAGCTCTGTGAGCGGAAGCGTGGATATCACGGCAGCGATCGCGTCTGAGGATGCGAACAGCACGATCATTGAGGATTCGGTGGACAATTCGACGCCAAACCCGGCGATCAACTGGTCCGGCAGCTGGAATACATGGGCAGGCGAGCCAAACCGGCATCACGGCGGTACGAAAACAGAGTGCAGCCAGGTTGGAGCATCGTTCAGCTACACATTTACAGGAAGCGGCATCAGAGTATATGTGCAGAAGCATGCGAATTTCTCCAGTTATGATGTGACACTTGACGGAAAATCTCAGGGAAATTACAGTATGAATGGAAGCAGCACGGGTGACGACCAGCAGCTTCTCTATGAGAACATGGATCTTGAGAATACGGAGCATACCATTACATTTACGATCGCGGAGCGAGAAGGAAGGACGCAGTCGAATCTGGACTATATCGAGATCTTTACGCCCACAGAAGTTGTTGATAAATCCGCACTCCAGGATGCGATAGAGGAATGCCAGGGCCTGAGAGAGAAAGACTATACAGAAGATTCCTGGGCGGCGCTGGGAGCGGCTTTGGAAGAAGCTGTGGCAGCGATGAACAGCGAAGAAACTACAGAGGATGAAGCGGCAGACCTTGCAGAAGCGCTGAAAGCAGCGAGGGAAGCTTTGAAAGCAGCTCCGGTTGAACTGCCGGAGATCCCGGGGGATGCAGAAGTGTCAGCTGTTGGAATAGGAACAACTTCTCTTACCCTGATGTGGGATGCGGTAGAAAACGCGGATTCTTACAAAGTATATGCGACAGCGGACGGCGGAGAGCGTACAGAGATCGGAACTGCGGCAGATACATGGCTGCGAGTAGATAGGCTTGCGCCGGGAACAGATTATACCTTTGACGTTTATGCAGTGAACAATGCAGGAGAGTCTGAGGATGCTATGACAACAACAGCGTCTACCCTGCCGGAAGCAGATACAGAAGCACCTTCTAAAGTAGAGGGCATCCGTGTGCTTAGAGGAAGCACGGAAGACGAGGTGAGGATCCTCTGGAATCCGTCAACAGATGAGAGCGGAGATGATGTCAGCTACATTGTCTACGTCAACGGAGAAAAAGCAACAGAGACAGATCAGACAGAATATGTTCTGAAGGATGTGGCAGAAGGAGAGGTATATCACGTACGCCTCGTAGCGGCAGATGCAAATGGAAACAAATCTCTGGCATCCTCCTTCCACTTTACTCTGGAGGACGTAAAAGGTCTGAAAGTAACAGGCGTGGAAGCTCTGGACAAGATCACGGTGAAGAAAGGAACATCTGCGAAAGACCTGGATCTTCCGAAAACAGTTATGGTAACTCTGGAAGACACCAGGCTCAGCGATGAGCTGGAAGTAAACTGGCAGACCGCAGGATTTGACGGTGATACAGTTGGAACCTATACTCTTGAAGGAGAACTCGTACTGAAAGACGGCATTGAGAATCCGGACGGGGTGAAAGCGGTGATTACCGTTGAAGTTACGGCGGACGGCAAACCGTCTACAGATCCGGGTGATGGCAGCCAGGATGGCGGAAACGGAGGAACCGGACAGAGTACGGACAAAGACGGCGCGGTACAGACCGGTGACAGCGCGCCGATCTTGGCAGCGGGGATCATGCTAGTCCTTTCCGCCGGAGCGGTAATATTCATGCTGAGGAAGAGAGTGAGAAAATAAAGAGCGGTCATGAAATGATAAAATAGCAGACCGAGGGAATGAGAAAAAGCAACGGTGTGGATTGTTCGGAATCCACGCCGCTGCTTGCTTCTAATCTGCTGTTAATCTTCAGAATGAAGCTGCAGATATTTTTTCGGAGTCATATTGTAGTATTTTTTAAAGGCATTTATAAGAGAATCAACAGATGTATAACCCGTATTTTCTGCGATTACACCGAGATCAGAACCTGCTTTTTTCAGCATGACACATGCTGCGGACATTCTTGCATCGGTCCGTTTTTGCGCGAACGTTTTGCCGTAATAGTCCTTCAGGAACCGTTCGGTCTGTCGGTCGCTAAGACCAAGGTGCATAGACAGACCTGCCAGTGTAATATCCCGGTATTCGTACAAAAAAGCCTTGTCTGTAAGAAAGCCTCGGCTTTCGTACAGGTTTTCGGAATGTGTGCCGGATAAAGTGCCGGGACGGGGAGTCTGATAGTTGCGTACAAGGAAAATTACAGCCTGTTGTAAAAGCGCGGATACTTCGGTAAGATATCCCACCCGTTTATGCTTGAGCTCCTTGAAGATCACTTTCAGGAGCGTATGGAGATCAGAAGCGTTTTCTCCAATCCAGAAAGGCGTATTAATAAACTGATCCAGACAGGATGGGGAAGAAGTGTCTTTATGAATATTAAAAAACACTGAATACTCAGTCATTGGGTTGCCGATATAAGGTACCTGTTCATGCTCGATATGAGGTCCGGTAATATAGAGCATATCAGGTACCAGTTTATAGACGCTGCCGTTAATCCTGGCGCTCCCATAGCCGGAAGAAATATAGTGGAGTTCATAGCTTTCGTTTCCGTGCGCATGTTTTGGGACCGGGACGAGAAATTGTTCACATGCGATATTGGATATGAAAAAAGATACATTTTCTATTACAAACTGGATGTTGGGCTGATAGAACAAATTCATAATGGCTTTCTCTCTTTTTAAAGGTACTAAAAGCAGAAAAAATTCCGCATGATTGTTATTGCTTATACTTATATCTCTAAATTCCAGTGGTTTTCAAAATCCTTTTCAAATTCCAGCTCTTCATCGGATCCGGGAACAGGGATACCTATTGTCTCGCCTTTCCAGGATGAAAGATAAATCGCGTTTGATATCAGGAGGCTTTTTCTTGCCTCCTCCCACGGGGCGGTAAGCCCTTCGCGATTCCCTGAGTTTATGGCGGCGGCAAAGTTCTGTAAAATTTTCTGATAAGCATCAGGTTCTGTTTCCATAGGAAATCCTTCCCATGTTCCGGCCGGCATTTCAAAATTATCTCCAAGCGTTAAGCGGTATTCCTTTTCCGGACGGTCCAGGCGGCAGATGCGCACTCCGTCCAGCTTCCATGTGCCTCGCCAGGAAGAACTCTGATAATAAGCATTGGAACGGTACCAGTCTGTCACAGTCCAGTTCATCCTTTTTAAACCGCCCAGTTCGCCGCTTTGTATGATCCGGCGGATA
>DXCD01000199.1 GCA_019116185.1 Candidatus Mediterraneibacter stercorigallinarum | reverse complement strand
CGTTTCGTTTTTGAAATCCTGCATTTGCCGGGGACCTTCCGCTTGGTATAGCCTTTGAAAACAGCGAAGCGTCTTTTCGAAAACCTTTCGCAAAGGGCGGGTGTGTGGATTCGGTGACTTTGGAGTAATCTGCTTCCTGCCTTTCTAGACTTTCCCAGATTACGGATCAGGAACCGAAGCCACACATCCGCCCTCTGCGAATACGTCTTGAAAAACCCCCGCTGTTTCCAGATGATTTACTCCAGCAAAGGTTTCCCGACAAATCCAGATTTACTCTTGAAGCGACCGTTTCTTGGTTATTGTTACTTTTTCATCGTAACATGTGAATATCTCGTCTACTTTTTGTTTCTTAAGCTTCGGTGTGATCAGGCTGACCACGGGCACCACAATGAGTCCTGCGATCATTGCCGCTGCTCCCGCATTGATGGGAGAATTGATGAATCCGATAAACATATTGGATACGGTAAGTCCCACACCCGCGATGAAACCGGCCCAGACTCCCGCGCGGGTCACGCCTTTCCAGTACAATCCATAGAGGAACGGCGCGAGGAAGGCCCCTGCCAAAGCTCCCCACGAAATCCCCATGAGCTGCGCGATAAATGTAGGAGGATCCAGCGCGATGATAACGGATACAATAATAAAGAATACGATCAGCGCCTGCATGGTAATGATCTGCTTCTTCTCCGTCATTTTCTTCATTATGTTATCCTTCAGAAGATCTAATGTCAGCGTGGAACTGGAAGTCAGCACCAGGGATGACAGCGTGGACATGGATGCGGAAAGTACAAGAACCACCACGATCCCGATCAATATATCCGGCAGGGCTGACAGCATATATGGAATGATGCTGTCATATACAACAGCGCCTGTCTCATCATAAATCTGAGAGCTGTCAAAAAGCCTTGCAAATCCGCCGAGGAAATAGCATCCCCCGGACACAACAATAGCAAATAAAGTAGAAATCACTGTGCCAGTATTAATGGACTTCTCGTCCTTGATCGCATAAAATTTCCCGATCATCTGCGGAAGTCCCCATGTTCCCAGGGAGGTCAGGATCACAACCCCGAGGAGATTCAGCGGATCCGGTCCGAAGAAAGAGGTGAAGGCGCCGGGCTGCCCCTGGGTCACCGCCACGTCGCTGGGAATCTGAGCCATCTCTGAGACTGCATTCATGAATCCCCCCTGCCCGCTCAATACTGCCGCAATCACTGCCACAATGCCGATCAGCATGATGATCCCCTGTATGAAATCATTGATCGCAGTCGCCATATACCCGCCCAGTATGACATACAATGCTGTGAACGCTGCCATTACAATCACGCACCATGTATACGGAATATTGAACGCCATCTCAAACAGCCTGGAAAGCCCGTTATATACTGATGCTGTATATGGGATAAGGAATACGAACACAATCACTGACGCCGTGATCTTCAAAGCTTTGCTGTCGTATCTCTGCCCGAAGAAATCCGGCATTGTCCTGGAGCCAAGGTGCTGAGTCATGACTTTTGTCCTGCGGCCGAGCACCACCCATGCAAGAAGACTTCCAAGCACAGCGTTCCCGATTCCGATCCAAGTGCTTGCGATCCCGTATTTCCAGCCGAACTGCCCTGCATAGCCGACAAATACCACTGCCGAAAAATACGACGTGCCGTATGCAAATGCCGTCAGCCACGGTCCCACGGATCTTCCTCCAAGTACAAATCCGTCCACGCTCGTGACATGCCGCCGGGAATAGATTCCCACTCCGACCATTATTGCAAAGAAAATTACAAGCAGTACAAGTTTAATCCCCATCTCTTTTTCCTCTACTTTCTGTTTTTTGTTCCTTTTTCTCTATATACGGCAGATCATCTGTATATTGATCAGAAACCATATATTATTTTGCTAATTCACTTTAAAGCGTAACGCTTTAAAGCAATAAAGTATCTTTGTATAGAATAACACGGGCTTTCCGCCCGTGTCAACCGGCTTTTACTTCTATTTGTATTTATTTTTGCTTTTATTTCATTTTTCTTTTTTTCTCGTTTCAGACCAGCTGCTCCATGGTCTCAAATCTCAGCGATGCGAGGAATCCCATTGCCGCGGTAACCATGACACTGTAAACAAGAAGAATCGGGAAGATCAGCCATGTATTGATAAAAACGCCGACCAGAACAGCCACTCCCACACCCATGCCGAGAAGGGCAAACTGTATGCACATCCTGAGCAGATCCTGCCCTGTCTTTCCGAAGATTTCTCCCACCAGGCACTGGGCGATCACCTTTGTATACAAACGGTCCGCCTGGAGCACTGCATAGATCAGGATACAGAACACAACATACACCGGCTCCACATGCCAGAAAAATCCGATCGGAATACAGATAATACTTCCGTCTGTCAGGGCTTTGACATGTTCCATCAAGGTGGCGTACCACAGCTTTTTCATGGGCGTGTCGGGGATGAGGAAAAGATACGGGTTCTTCAGCTCATTTTCCCATTTCCCCAGGTATCCGCTCATTACGATGGACATGTAGGCAACAATCCCGAGCAAAAACAGCTCTCCCGCCCCGGACTCCATCGCTGTGTCCCGGAGCGTATAGGAAAAGATAAATGCAATGGCAACGGCGATCAGCGTAACTTTTGAGAAGATAAAAAACTTCTCTTTCTTATATTCCAGAAGCTGCCTGTAAAAGATCGCTTTCGCTCCCCGGGCGCTGATACGCTCCTTCACCTGGCGGAATTTTCTCTTCTTCCCGCCGATACTAAAGACTGCCTCTCCGTTCTTCTGCTTCTGTTTCAGCTCTGCATAATCATCCGCGAACTTTGCAGCCTCTTCATAATATCCGCCGTCGCAGCGCATGTGCCACACTGCTGTAACAGCCAGGACGACGGTTGCTGCATAGAGGCAGGAACAGATCACATTGAGCGTGGTCGGTCCCAGCAGGATCAGCCGGTATGCCGCGATCTGCCATCCCGCCACCGGGAGCATCTGGAGCACATCCCAGTCGATAAACGCGGACGCAGACTCCACGGACATTCCGTTCCTGCGGAAATACAGGACAATCAGGAGGGTAAACGCAATCAGGAACACTTTGACCGCCAGACGGATCCCTTTCATCAGCCCCTCCGGCAGCTGGTCATTCGTATACAGAAATACCATGACCGCCACTTCCAGAGCCAGCTCCAGCACGCTCCCGGTCAGGAAGAACAGAAGCACCTTCCACGGTTCAACCTGAAACACAGTGAGCCCTCCGATGGCAAGGATCACCCACAGTATCGTGGATACAAGATAGTTCATCCATGCCCCGTTTAAAAGCACTAGCTTAGGGCTGATCGGAGCCGTGAAAACAAAATGCGCGTGTCCCGGTCTGAACAGGATCCCTTTTCGTGAAGAATAGCCCATAAAGTTGCCGAAAGTAGAGTAAATGCTCCATACTGTGATAATGATCACAAGCCCCCGCACAGAATTCATGCGGATGCCTGCTGCCAGGCCTCCCAGGGATATCACAACAAAGATCCCGTATACAATGCCGAAAATCAATGCGATCAGGGTGGACGGTCTGTGCACCGCCTTTTTCAGATTGTTGACGAGACTGCGTCTCGTAAGATACATCAGTGCTCTCATTGTTTCTCACCGCCTGTCATTGCAAAGAATAATTCATCCAGGTCTCTTCCCTCTGCATCGGATTTTGTATAAGAACCGATGATATGCCCTTTTTCCATCACGAACATCACATCCCATAGTTCTTCTACCATTTCCAGCATATGGGTGCTGATCAGGACAGTCACTCCCTGTTCTCTCAGACGGAGCACGACCTCCTTCAGTGTCTTGATCGCAGCCGGGTCCAGACCTACCATCGGTTCATCCAGAAGGATCACTTTCGGTTTCACTGCCAGGGCGCAGCAGATGCTCACTTTCTGCATCATACCTTTTGACAGTTCATTTCCCAGCTTATCCTGCTTGTCATCCATCTCGAATTCCTTCAGGATCTCTTCGATCTCTTCATCCGTAATGTCACTGCTGTATGCCATCCTGACATATTCAATATGCTCTCTCACCGTAAGCGCATCGAACATACTCGGTATTTCCGGCACATACGCAAATATCCTCTTCGCGTCAAGCTGCCTTGCCGGAATACCCTGTACCCGGATCACCCCTTTATATCTTAAAAGCCCTGCAATGCTCTTTATAATCGTTGACTTTCCCGCGCCGTTCGGTCCGAGAAGGATGCCCACCTGTCCGTTCGGCACAGCAAAGCTGACGCCATCCACCGCCAGATTTTTCCCATATGATTTACTCAATCCCTGTATCTCTAACATAATTCCTCCTGTCCATGCAGGCTCTCTCTGATGTGCGGTCTGGGATGGCTGTCCAAAATCACTGCCTCTCATACGCCGCTCAACCCGGCACAGAAAAAGCCCCGCATTACTGTACTGTTGATTTAATACAATAATACGAGACTCATTTCTGTTTGTCAATATATATTTGCCTTACTCTTCTTCGCCGCTGTACCGGTGTTCTTCATCATAAAATTTGATCAGCGCCTGTGTGCCCAGCTCTCCGTATCCTTCTGCCTCAAGCTCCTCGTAATTCGCCAGCACCTGGCTTAAGACGCCCAGGTCAAGACCGCTCTTATTTGCCTCGATGAGAGCAAGCTTCATATCTTTTATAAAATGCTTCATAAAGAATCCCGGTGTGTAATCTCCCGCGGCAATCTTCGGTCCGAAGAGATCCAGCTGCCTGCTGCCCGCGGCCCCTGCGGACACTGATTTCATAAATGTATCCAGATCAAGCCCTTTCTCCTGCGCATAGGTGATTGCCTCGCACACGCCTGAAAGCGTGCCTGCGATCATGATCTGGTTCGCCAGCTTGCAGTGCTGTCCGCTGCCCGCCTTACCCTCATAGTTAATATTCGTTCCCATCGCTTCAAAAAGCGGGAGGCACGCTTTATAATCTGCCTCTTCGCCTCCTACAAGAATGGAGAGCGTGCCTTCCTTCGCGCCGGTGTCGCCGCCGGTCACCGGCGCGTCCAGCACATGAAAGCCCCTCTTTGTGCCTTCTTCATAGATCTTCTCCGCCAGCATGGGGCTGGTGGTCGTCATATCGATCAGATAGGCGCCCGGCGCAGCGCTGTCCAGGATATTTCCGCTGTCAAAATACACTTCTTCCACATCCTGCGGGAAGCCCACGATCGTGATAACCGCGTCCCTGCCCTTTACACAGTCCGCGATGGACTCATGGAAAACAGCTCCCTCGCTGATCACATCCTCCACCTTTGCTTTCGTGCGGGCATAGATATGGAGTTCATATCCCGCTTTCATAAGATTGCGGACCATGGATTTCCCCATGAGTCCTACTCCGATAAATCCGATCGTTTTCATCAGTCTTCCCTCTTCTCCACGACTTCTCCCTGCTTTTTGTAAATGCTGTTTCCCGGCACGAACCCGCGTACAGAGGAGAGGGGATAGATATTGCTGTGGCTTCCCACCACGGTTCCCGGATTAAGGACGCTGCCGCAGCCGACTTCCACTTCATCACCGAGCATTGCCCCGAATTTCTTCATTCCGGTCTCAATATTTCCTTCCGGAGTCTTTACAACAACCAGCTTTTTGTCTGATTTTACATTTGATGTAATGGAACCGGCGCCCATGTGGGACTTGTAGCCAAGAATGGAATCTCCCACATAGTTATAATGCGGCACCTGTACCTTATTAAACAGGATCACATTTTTCAGCTCTGTGGAGTTGCCTACAACTGCTCCTTCCCCGACAATGGCATTGCCGCGGATAAATGCACAGTGCCTTACTTCCGCGTCCTTTCCGATAATGGCAGGTCCGTTGATATAAGCTGTCGGGGCCACCTTTGCAGACTTGGCGATCCATACGTTCTCTCCGCGTTTCTCATATTCATCGCTGCTCAGCGTATTGCCCAGCTCCACGATAAACGCGCTGATTTTCGGAAGGACTTCCCACGGATAAGTCACTCCGTCAAAAATGTCCTTTGCGATCGTCTGGTCCAGTGTATAGAGTTCTTTTACTGTCAATGCTTCCATTTATTTGTCTCCTTTTCTGCCGTTTCCGGCCTTTTTATAAAAACCTGCCGCCTTATCATAGCAGGCTCTTAGCTGATACTGGTTATTCAATCCTTTTACCCCCACTGTCCTCCTGGTGATGAAATCATCCAGCTTCTTCATATATTCATCCGGGGTGATGCTCCCTTCCGCCACATAGGTCAGCCCCTTCTCCCAGCTTGCCGTAAGCTCCGGATTCAGGAGCGATTTGATAGAATTGTCTACGACATCATATACCATTTCTCCCTGGAGAGTCGGGGTGATAATCTGAGTTTTCTTATTCAGGGCAAGATACTTGATGTGGATCAGCTTCTTTAAGATCTCTGCCCTTGTGGCGCTGGTGCCGATGCCGCTTCCCTTGATCTGAGCCCTCAGTTCTTCATCCTCGATGAGCTGTCCTGCATTTTCCATGGCAAGAATGATCGAACCGGAATTGTACCGCTTCGGGGGAGAAGTCTCTCCTTCCTTGATATCCAAGGCTCTTACCGGGAGCACAGTGCCTTTTTTCAGCGTTTTTATGACTTCAAATAAAGCGGTATCAAGGTTCTGGTCCCCGCTTTCTCCCGCGTCTTTTTCCACGGTGTCCACACTGTTCTCCTGTCCCTCCGCGCTCCGCGCGTCTGACTGCTGTGCGCTGCCTTGTGCCTGGCGTTTTCCCTGGGGGGTACCCGCTACTTTCAGATATCCCTCCTCCGCCAGCACTTTAAAGCTGGAAAAGAAGCTCTCGCCCCGGATCTTTGACACGATCGCCACCTTCTGGTATACAGCCGGCGGATAGAAAATACTCAAAAATCTCCTCACGATCAGGTCATATACTTTATGTGACACGGCAGACAGCGAATGAACCGCTCCCAGCCCCTGCCCTGTGGGAATGATAGCATAATGGTCTGTGATCTGCTTGTCATTGACATATCTTGTCTTCGCCAGTCCCTTATGGCTTCCGAATTCCAGAATGTCCTTAAGATACGGAGCAGCCATGGGATATTTTGACAGCCCGTTCAGATTCCTGCTGATCTCCTTTGCCACTGCCGTGGAAAGCACCCTGGCGTCTGTCCTGGGGTAAGTCACCAGTTTCTTTTCGTAGAGCTCCTGGACAATGCGCAGGGTCTCGTCCGGGCTGATCTTGAACCTTTTGGAACAGTCATTCTGCAGTTCTGCCAGATTGTACAGAAGAGGGGG
>DXCD01000198.1 GCA_019116185.1 Candidatus Mediterraneibacter stercorigallinarum | reverse complement strand
TTCTAGACTTTCCCAGATTACGGATCAGGAACCGAAGCCACACATCCGCCCTCTGCGAATACGTCTTGGAAAACCCCCGCTGTTTCCGGATGATTTACTCCATCAAAGTCTCCCCGACAAATCCAGATTTAATCCCCATATCCGTCCGGATTCTGACTCTGCCATCTCCAGGAATCTTCGCACATTTCATCCAGGCCGCGCTCTGCCACCCAGTGCAGTTCTTCTTTTGCTTTTGATGCGTCACAGTAGCATGTAGCGATATCTCCCGCGCGGCGCGGTTTGATCTCATAGGGGATCTCTTTTCCGCATGCTTTGCCGAAGGCTTTTACCATATCAAGCACGGAACAGCCGTTGCCTGTTCCCAAATTGTAGACGGATACGCCGGCTTTTTCTTTCAGCTTTTCTACCGCGCGCACGTGTCCGATAGCAAGATCAACTACGTGGATGTAGTCGCGGACTCCTGTTCCATCATGTGTATCATAATCGTTTCCGAATACGCCCAGGCACGGAAGCTTGCCGATCGCCACCTGTGTGATATACGGCATCAGGTTGTTCGGGATGCCCTTCGGATCCTCGCCGATCAGCCCGCTCTTGTGCGCCCCGATCGGATTGAAGTAGCGGAGAAGCACCACGTTCCACTCCGGATCTGCTGTATGCAGGTCTGTCAGGATCTGCTCCAGCATCCATTTGGTCCATCCGTACGGGTTCGTGCATGTTCCCTTCGGGCACTCTTCCGTAATCGGAATGAACGCCGGGTCTCCGTATACTGTTGCTGAGGAGCTGAAGATAATATTCTTCACGCCGTGGTTTCTCATCACATCGCAGAGCGTAATTGTCCCGCCGATGTTGTTCTCATAATATTCAAGAGGTTTCTGCACGGACTCGCCTACTGCTTTAAGTCCTGCGAAATGAATCACAGACTCCACGTCTTCTTTGTCAAACACTTCGTTTAAGGCTTCTCTGTCGCGGATATCCACTTTATAAAATCTCACATCTTTCCCGGTGATCTGTTTTACTCTTTCAAGTGCTTTCTCTGATGCATTGTAGAGATTGTCAACTACTGCCACGTCATAACCTGCGTTTAAAAGTTCAACACATGTATGGCTTCCAATGAATCCGGCTCCTCCGGTTACTAAGATTGACATATTTATATCCTCCTTGGCTGATTCTGTGAATTTGTGCCGTGCACGGCGATTTCTTTGTTTCTTTCTGTGCACATTATAGCACGGGCTCTGCGGAAATTCTTTATATTTTTAGTTCATCTTATGGTAAAAATGTTGCATAGATACATTTCGTCTGCCAGATCTAAGCCTGCTCTTCCCAGAGTTTCTGCGGATACAGCCCTGCGTCCTTGAGCGCCTGAACTGCCGCGACCACAACCGGCTTATCCTCTTTATATGTCACACCATACCATTTGTCTTCAGACTCCAATACCTTCACCGTGGCGCGTCCTTCTTCGAGAAGCCCGCTCACCACTGCAGGAAGGAAATATTCACATTTCAGCGGGTTCTCCTTGAGTCCCTTTTCCAGGAACGCCGGAAAGCCTGCCTTAATCTCATCTAAGATGCTGTGCGTAAATCCCCACATATTCATGGACACAAGAGTATTCTCATCGATCTTAATCCAAGTCTGCCCGTCATCTTCAGAATACTCGATTCCTCCGTCCCTCTTCTCGATCCGGGTGCGTTCCGTCACATTGACAAGCTCATTGTCCGCATTCAGCCCGCATACGCCTCTTGCGACATGCCCGTTGTCAGTCACTGTATTTTTCAGCCGGTAGCCCACCATTGTATAGCGGTATTTGTCATCATCCTCGTGGGTGGTAAGATAGTCATAGATCGTCTGGAAAGCATGGCGTCCGTAATAGTCATCCGCATTGATGACCGCGAACGGTCCGTCGATCTCATCGATGGCGCTCAGTACCGCGTGCGCAGTGCCCCACGGCTTCACGCGTCCCTCTGGGATCTCGAATCCTTCCGGGATATTTGCAAGCTCCTGGAAGACGTATGCCACTTCCATTACTTTCTCGATTCGTCTGCCAACCGCCTCTTTGAAGTCAGCTTCATTTTCCTTCTTAATGATAAAGACAACCTTCTCAAACCCGGCGCGCTTTGCGTCATAGATTGAGAAATCCATAATAATATTCCCTTCTTTATCTACCGGGTCGATCTGTTTGAGACCGCCATATCGGCTTCCCATGCCTGCTGCCATGATGACTAAAACCGGTTTCTTCATTGTACATATCCTCCTGAAATCTTATATCCTGTGTGGTGGATGCCCGGACTTCCGCGCCCCACTCATTTCCTGTTCCATTGTATGATAAACAGGCGTTTTTTTCAAGACGGACGCTTCCTTTTCTGACAGACACTTTTTCCCTCTTTATTTTTTCCTCTCGTCTCTCCAGCTAACAGGAACAGCAAACCCTGGAAGAGATTACAGACTATTTCCGGATTTTGCTCTGCTTTTTTTAATTTTCTCTTGACTGTAAACCTTGTTGACACCTTATGCTCATCACAGATAGAATATAACAGCAAGGGGGTTTTACTACTATGACAGTCAAAGAAATCGAAGAACGTTCGGGAATGACCCGCGCCAACATTCGTTTCTATGAATCAGAGGGGCTCCTGGCTCCTGCCAGAGATTCAAACGGGTATCGAAATTATACAGAAAAAGATCTGGAGCAGCTCATGCGGATCCGCCTGCTCCGCACGCTCCATTTAAGCCTTGATGACATCCGCGCAGCAGGGAATGGCGAGAAAGAGCTTGGGGACGTACTCTTAAACCATCTCCGATATTTAAAGGAAGAACAAAACGGGCTGATCCAGTGCCAGGATGTGTGTGAGCAAATGTGCCGTGACCATGCAGCTTACAACACATTTGACGCAAAGCATTATCTTGACCTGATGGATATGCCGCGCCACAGCGCCCCACCGGAACTTGCGGAGGATACCGTGCAAAAAGTGAGCGCGCCGTGGCGCCG
>DXCD01000197.1 GCA_019116185.1 Candidatus Mediterraneibacter stercorigallinarum | reverse complement strand
CGCGTCCGTCCAGGATATGATACAAAGTCTCCACATTACTGCCGATAGAATTTCCCATTGCCCTCACATACTGAAGGATATAATCTGCAGTTATGTATTTCGGATGAATCACGCTGCCAAGATCCAGGCCGTCCACAATATCATCAAAGGCAAGCCTGTTTACTTTTGTAACAATTTTTGCCTGTGATACTTTCTTTGCGAAAAGGCTTAAGAGGATATTCTCCTCATCCATATTCGTCAAGGTTACAAAAGATTCGGCATGGACCAGCCCCTCTTCCATCAACAGCTTCTTGTCCGTGCCGTCTCCGCAGATCACTGTAACCGCCGGAAGGATCTCGCTGAGTTCCTCGCACCTTTCCCGTTTCTGTTCTATGAGGCTGACTTTGATCCTCATGTCAGAGAGCACAACCGCAAGATAGTATCCCAGAGTACCTCCGCCTACGACCAGCGCATTCTTTACCTGGTGCGTATGAACGCCGATCTTTTTAAAGAACAGATTCGAATTTTTCGGCGAGGCAATGACAGATACCAGATCCTGATTCTCCAGGGCAAAATCCCCCGATGGAATAAATACCTGTCCTCCCCTTTCGACTCCGCAGATCAAGACATCACAGCGGAGTTTATCCATGACATCAGCCACTGTCATGCCGCCAAGTTTAAATTCGGGCAGGAGTTTGAATTTCAGAAGCTCCACCCGTCCCTTTGAAAATGTATCCAGCTTGATCGCAGACGGAAAACGCAATAATCTGGAGATCTCCATCGCGGCTGCGAATTCCGGATTGATGATCATGGAGATCCCCAGGCTTTTCTTAATAAAATGAACTTCTTTGTGATAGACCGGATTTCTCACACGCGCGATCGTGTGGCACTGACTCACTTTCTTTGCAATAAGGCAGCAGAGAAGATTCAGCTCATCTGATCCTGTAACAGCGATCAGGATATCCGCCTCCTCTACTCCCGCTTCAGAAAGCACCTGTATACTGGAGCCGTTCCCACAGCTTCCCATAACATCAATGATCTCGCTTAATTGCTGGATTTTCTGAGGATTCTTATCGATCACGGTCAGCTCGTGGTTTTCCTCACATAATTCTTCTGCCAGGGTGCTGCCGACTTTTCCGCACCCGATAATAATAATTTTCATAACCCCTTCAGTGTACCTCTCATTCAGACAAATTTCTATTCCGTCCTTTTTCCTTCTGGACACTAGAAGTATTATAGCATTTCTCTTTTTATATGCAAATAGTTTTAAAGAAACGTTACTGCATATTTTATGACATGATCCTTCTTATTTTCAAATATGTCATACGCTTCCAGAATCTCTCCAAAACCACATCTGTGCGTAATAAGGAAGTCTGTATCCAGTTTTCCGCATGCTGTCAGATCCATGATCTCCTGGCAGTAACTCCCGTCCACGCCCCCGGTCTTAAAGACCAGGTTTTTCCCATACATGTCCGGCAGTGGAAGCACCTGTGGTCTCTCATACATGGCTTCAACGACAACAACAGCATTTGGTCTTGCGATCTTCCACGCAGTCTGAAACGTGTCCTCTCCGCCCGCTGCTTCAAACACCACGTCCGCGCCCCTTCCGGACGCTGCCTCCCTGACCGCTCCCTCAATATCATCTTTCCCCGGGACAAGAATGATATCTGCCAGGCCCTTTTCTCTGGCGAGATTCAATCTGTATTCATCTATGTCCACGGCAATAATCTTTGCCGGAGTATACAGGCGCGCGCATAACATGGTACAGAGCCCTGTCGGCCCCGCCCCGATGACTGCCACAGTATCCGCCGGCTTTATTTCCCCAAGCTTCGCCGCCCAGTATCCTGTGGAAAGGATGTCCCCGTTAAAAAGCGCCTGTTCATCCGTCACATGATCCGGTATTACCGTAAGGCCATTATCTGCAAACGGAATTCTGGCATACTCCGCCTGACCTCCGTCAATCCGGCACCCCAGCGCCCATCCGCCGTTCTCATCCGTACAGTTGTTCACAAAGCCCCTTTTACAGAAAAAACACTCTCCGCAGAATGTCTCCACATTGACCGCCACCCGGTCTCCGGGCTTTACTTTTTTAACCGCGCTCCCGGTCTCTACGACCCTTCCCACAAACTCATGTCCCAGGACCGTCCCCGGCGCTGCTCTTGGCACTGCCCCATGCTTAATATGAATATCGCTGGAGCAGATGGTTGTCAGGGTTACCTCTACAATTGCGTCCGTTTCATCTACGATCACCGGCATGGGTCTTTCCTCCATGGCAATCTGACCGTTTCCTTTATATACAACCGCTTTCATCCCGTCTTCCTTTCCGCGCTTTGCGTTCAGCTATCTTGTGAAGCCTTTTACAGAAACGTCTTATAATCTTCGTAGTTTTTCACCAGCAGTTCCGGCGTGTTCAGCCCGTAAGGACATTTTTTCATACACTGTCCGCAGTGCAGGCATCCCTCGATCTTCTTCATCTTATCCTGCCACTCCTCAGAGAGCCAGCCGTCCTGAGGCGCTCTTCTGAGCATCAGGCTCATCCTTGCACAGTTGTTGATCTCAATTCCCGCCGGACACGGCATACAATACCCGCAGCCTCTGCAGAAATCACCGGAGAGCTGCTTTTTATCTGCCTCAATCTCTGCCAGAAGCTCTCCTTCAAACTGGGGAGGACAGGTCTGATAAGACAAAAATTCATCCAATTCAGACTCCCTCTGTATTCCCCATATCGGTGCTGTATGCGCGAACTGCGGCTGCGCCATATATGCATATGCCGCGGCAGAGTTGTGGATCAGCCCTCCTGCGAGACCTTTCATGGCAATAAATCCCATCCCGGCTTCTTTACATTGTTCCACGATCTCCAGATCCGCAGCCGCAGCCAGATAAGAAAACGGGAACTGGAGCGTCTCATACAGACCGGATTCAATGGCTTCCCGCGCCACGGAGATCCTGTGGTTCGTAATGCCGATATGGCGGATCTTCCCCTGTCTCTTCGCCTCCAGCGCCGCATCATACAAGCCTGATTCATCCCCCGGCTTCGGACAGAACGCCGGATTATGGAACTGGTAGATATCTATGTAATCCGTCTTCATCTTTGACAGACTCTCCTCCAGATCCTTCCAGAATCCCTCCGCAGTCTGGGCCTGCGTCTTTGTACTGATAATGATCTTGTCTCTTGTATACTCGAATGCAGCCCCGATCTTCTCCTCACTGTCAGAATAACCCCTTGCCGTATCAAAATAATTAATGCCATTGTAGAATGCTTTCTGGAGAAGATATACAGCATCCTTTTTTGTGATACGCTGGATCGGCAGCGCCCCGAATCCATTCTTATTTACCTCTATTCCAGTCTTCCCTAAAATCACTTTGTCCATTTTCCGTACCTCCTTGAAAGTTATTATAAATCTCCTTACTCAAAATTCCATATTTAAGGGGACGCCTGTATGCATTGCCATGCACTTCAAGCGCCCGGTATTCACGCAGCTGTTTTAAATCAAGCCCGGCAATATAGATCCCCTCTTTCCCGTCAGCTTCCAGAATGCACGTATCCCGCGAGCCTTCCATTTCCGGAAGATACGCCACGCCGTCAAAAACCGTTGATCTCCCATTACAGTCCGGCACAGTATCAGGATAATTGCAGGTGGCCACTGCCACCATATTTTCGTATGCCCTCGCCCGAAGCTGGGACAGGCGGTTGATCTCCATGGGGCAGGCATTGGGAACAAGAATCAGCTCCGCGCCCTGGAGCATCAGAATCCGGGCACTCTCCGGGAACTCCCTGTCATAGCAGATCATCGCGCCCACATCAACTGTGCCGCAGGCCGTATCAAGCGGCACAGTATAAAATGCCTCCCCCGGCACAAGATGCCACTCCACATCAAAAGCACATGTATGCACCTTTGCGTACGTCAATTTCTTTTCTCCGAATCTGTCAAAAAGAATCATTGTGTTGCGGGGGCCGGCATCATGCTTTTCAAGAATCGTGATCCCCACAGCCATACAAAGCTCTTCCGCAAGATCCCGGAATGCATTGACAAAATCACTGTCAGCTGAAACAGCTTCAGCCTTCCATTCTTCAACCGGTCTGTTATAAATATTGTACCCATTACTCCACATCTCAGGAAACAGCGCAATATCCGCGCCCATCTCCTTTGCCCTCCTGCAGCATGCCATCCCCTTTTCAAGATTGCCGCTCAAAGTACCCGTGGGTGCGATCTGCAAAAGAGCGATTTTCAGTAAATCCATCGCAGTTCCCCTCCAAGCCAATTAAAATAATCACCCATAAAAACAGTATACCATTCCGACGCAGGACTGTCATTTCTTTTCCTGGTAAGATCAATCTGGATTTGTCGGGAAACCTTTGCTGGAGTAAATCATCAGGAAACAGCGGGGGTTTTCCAAGACGTATTCGCAGAGGGGCACTTCTCCGACAAAAAGCAACCCTACCCCAGCCAGCAGAATTCTACAAAAGAGAGGCGCGGCTCGCTGCGCCAAATCGAACGGCTGTCCCTCTCCCGGAAGTCCACGGCATTTTCCGATTGAGAACAATTTCTGTTTTGCCGCTGAAGTTCCCCTGTCATCCACTTTTGAAATCCTGCATTTGTCTGCGGGGGCTGCCGACCGGATGAAAGCAGAAAACCGCAGCCCTATTT
>DXCD01000002.1 GCA_019116185.1 Candidatus Mediterraneibacter stercorigallinarum | reverse complement strand
GGAAATACTGTATGCGGGGGTATTTTATGGATGGTGGAAATATGAAATATGTAAAGTATTATCTTGCGGCAGGTCTGATCTTTACCTCGGTTCTGGGAACCTTGTCCCACTTTTTCTACGACTGGTCCGGGCAGAATGCCTTCATCGCCCTTTTCTCCCCTGTCAGTGAATCCACATGGGAACACATGAAGCTCGTTTTCTTCCCGCTCCTGTTCTGGAGTCTTTTCGCTCCTTCTAAGGTCACGGACGCTCTGCCCGCGCTCCGGTCCGCACTTCTCGCCGGAGGGCTGGCCGGAACGTGGAGCATCCCTGTGCTGTTTTACACTTATTCCGGCATTCTGGGCAGAAATATCGCTTTCATCGATATCGCGATCTTCTATATCGCGGTTCTCATCTCTTTTGGTCTCGCATGGAAACTGCATGCGTCAGCCAGGGTGGAGGACGCCGGATTGTTCATCGGCATCCTGACCATCATTATGGTTCTGGCCTTTTTCTTATTTACATTCTCTGCGCCCCGGGGCGGGCTTTTTGCAGTGCCGGGATAAGCAGTCGAACAGGCTGTTATCTGTTATCTTGTCACGATATCTACCGGGACATTGAAGATTTTCGCTACCTTCAGGATCGTGTCGATATGTCTTCCTGTCGCCGCCGCGAAATGATGGGTCGGGCCGCATTCGCTCCAACGTGTCACGAACTCTCTTGCGCCGCAGGTAAAGCGCGTTCTCATGTTTGTATCGCCAAAGGAAAGGATCGGTCCTTCTTCATTCACCCCTTCCGCCACAATAAATTTGAAGTTGCCGTCGCCGTCCTGTGTGATCGCCAGATAGGTGACCGGTCCTGTGTACGGATAGAACTGGGTCAGGTAACCGCCGCCTGTCTTTCCGTGGAACACCTTCACGATCTTCATAGTCGGTTTCTTGTCAGAAATATCCGCGTCTCCTGATCCGCTGTGTCCGATAATTGCAATATCATCATTAAAATCAATAGAGTACATCTCAGCAAGCTGTCCCGTCCCTGAGATGGTCTTCAGGATACTCATTGCCATGGCAACTTTCATGTCTCCCTCTACCGCGCAGGCTGTTCCCTGCTTGATCAGCATGGAGAACGCCGGGATGAGCATACTGTCAAGGACGCCGGCCTTGCCCTGTGCAAATCCGTCATAATGGGAAGCGATCAGGCCGAGCTTCTCGTCCTTAACCCACTTCTCAAATGCGACGACATATTTTGCCATCTCCCACACTTCTTCAACGCTTCCGCCGCCTTCGATGTCAAAGGTATCAAGAATATCCTGTGCTTTCGCGCGGATCGCGTCCTCATCTGTAATATCGTCGGCGATCGCCCACATCTTCTCCCAGTCAAACTGCTTTGTATAAAGATGCATTCTCCTGTAGAGGTTGGACTCATCGATATAGAGGTCCATCATGCCCGGATAAGGCCTTCCGATCTGAGCGATATTCGTATCGCGAAATCTCCTCCTCGTCTGGGCAGCCCGGCACCAGTCTTCAATCTCCGCCTGGACAGCCGGGTCTCCGCCCTCGACAACACCGGTGATCACTGCATGCCTCTTGCCATATCTTTCAAGGTCAGCCACCATCTCGCCCACAGCGCCGCAGGCATAGCCTTCACCCAGCCATGTGGCAATGTCTGTATGATCGTAGTCAAGTGCTTTCAGCTTCTGAATATTCACCAGAACAACCGGCACATCCAGATCCTTCACCGCAGGAAGCATATTGTAGGATGTCGCATAAGTAAGAAGCTGAAGAAATACAAGGTCAACATCCGCCGCCCGGAATAAATCTCCCGCAGCCTGAGACTGCTCCTTCGTCGTCACCATGCCGCCGTCAACAATCTCCACTGTGTCGGGGATCATCTTCTTGAACGCCTCGTACTGTGCCTCAAACTCAGGCACCAGCGACGGGAACTGGGGCAGATACGCGCCTAATGCGATTGAAAATACACCAATTTTTGCTTTTGTTTCAACTAACATGTTATTTCCTCCTGTTTGAATATTTTTCCTAAAAGGGGCCTGACCCCTTTAATACATTACAACGTCAAAGGACTCTCTTACGCATGCCCTTGCTTCCGGCAGGTCTTTAAACACGCCGTCGCGCAGAAGCTGCACGATCACATTACCGATGGCTGTTGCCTCGGACGGGCCCGCGGAGACTTTCTTTCCTGTGTATTTTGCGGTAAGTTCATTTAAGTATCCCGCGTTAGAACCGCCACCTACCACATAGATGGTGCTGTATTTTTTCCCTGTGATTTCTTCGATCTCTTCCACAGTATCTCCATAGCATTTTGCAAGGCTGTTGTAGATCACGGACGCGATCTCTCCCACACTCTCGGGCACCTGCTGATCCGTCCTGCGGCAGAAATCCTGTACAGCCTCGATCATGCTCTTTGGCGCCAGGAAGCAGTCGTCGTTGCAGTCCACGATCGACGGGATCGTCTCTTTGGACGCCATCTCGCAGATCTGCGCGAATGACAGATTCTCGGTAAATTCTTTCTTTACGGACTGGATCATCCACAGTCCCATGATATTTTTCAGATAACGGAACCGGTGGTCGTAACCGCCCTCGTTGGTAAAGTTCGCTTTCATGCTCTCCATGGAGCAGTCCGCCTCTTTGCGCTCAATGCCCATCAGAGACCATGTGCCTGAGCTGATATAAACAGCGTCATCGTCATTGGTCGGGACAGCGAGCACCGCGCTTCCTGTATCGTGTGTGGCAGGGAGCACCACCGTACAGTTGAATCCCACTTCTTTCTGCACTTCTTCTGTGAACTCGCCGACTACAGTTCCCGGCATGGATACCGGCCGGAACATCTTCGAGTTATAGCCCAGCTTATCGATCAGCTCATAATCCCAGTCATTTGTCTTCGGGCTGATCAGCTGTCCGGTCGTGGCATTTGTATACTCATTCTTCTTCACGCCTGTGAGCAGGAAATGAAAATAATCCGGGATCATGAGGATGCTCTCAGCCCGTTCCAGGTATTCCGGGTGGGACTCTTTTACCGCCATGAGCTGATAAACTGTATTAAAGATCTGTTTCTGGATTCCGGTCCTTGCATACAGCTCATCCTGAGGGATCACCTCATATACCTTTTCGTCCATGCCTTCTGTGCGGCTGTCCCGGTATCCCACCGTGTCTCCCAGGATCTTGTCATCTTTATCCAGCAGCACATAGTCAACGCCCCATGTATCGATGCCCATAGAAACCGGAATCTTCCCGATCTCTTTACATTTCTTAAGACCGTTTTTGATCTCTGTAAAGAGACGGTCCACATCCCAGCAGAGCGTGCCGTTCTTATCATCCATTCCGTTCGGGAAACGGTACACCTCTTCAAGCTGCATCTTGCCGTCCTTCATGCTGGCGAGCATGTGGCGTCCGCTGGACGCGCCAATATCAATGGCTAAATAGTATCGCTCCATCTTTTGCGCCTCCTTCTTTTCTTTATCATCTGGTTTTATTATAGTTAGCCAAAACAGACAAAAAAAGGACGCTATTTATATAAAACAACGTCCTTATTTGCACTCTTCTTAGCATTTTAGGGTTCTTTTTTGCATTTTTCACAAATCTTATTCCGGCATTTTGTACAATTTGTCCCTGTATTCCTTCGGACTCACTCCGTACCTTTCTTTAAACTTCCTGTAAAAATAGCTGGTATTATCATATCCCACGGACTCTATGATATCCGTGACAGGTATCCTGCTGTTTGCCAGCAGATACAGCGCCTGCTGCATCCGTTTCTCCTGGAGCAGCTCTTTGTACGTCCGCCCCGTCCGCTTCCGGATCTCGCGGCTCAGCCAGTAGACATCATACCCCATCTGCCCCGCCAGCTCCGAGAGGCTTCCATTCTTATAGTGCTCGTCAATATAGCTCAGCACAGCGGCCGCGATCTCTGTGTCAAACTTGCTTCCGCCCGCTTCCATTTTGTCCATGCAGTTTAACAGCTGAAGGAACAAAAGCCCCATTGTGATCTGTGTACAGCTCCGTTTATTTGACGAATCATAGAAAATCGTCCACACCATGTTCTCCACCAGATTCTGTACCGGAAGGATATCCGATACATGAAAATACAGCCAGCTCGTCTCGCCATCCCGCCCGCAGAGAGCCCCCACAAGGAAATCCCGAAGCTGGTTTTCCTCTGTGCCCAGCATGGAGAAGGCCGTGTCCAGGAATTGAGGGAGCACGATAAAATTCACCGCAATGTCATCCTTTCCTGCCGGAAGGATCTCCTGAACCGCATTCTGGTTCAGAAAAAGAAGATCACCCTCCTGGAGCACGATTTTATTTCCATTCAGAATGTGAGTCGTGCTGCCCTGGCACATGTAGATCACCTCAATATAATTATGGGTATGCTTCGGGAAATGGACGAACCGTGTATGCGGGCGCACCTGAATAAGCTTCCCCCTTTGGAGAAGCTTATTGCTGTCAATGACCATATCATTTTTTGCCGTATAAATCTGCTGGTCGATCTCGGTCCTTCCGTCCAGAATCCTCTGTTCTTCCTCCGTAATGACCGACAGCTCTCTTAACAGTTCCCGATGCATCTGCCGCCCTTTCTTCCTATTAGAAATTCCTCCGGTTAGAAATCCCTCCGGCCGGAAATCCCCGGCTGCCAGTCCGCCGCTTCACCAGCCTCGTCTCTCAGCGCGCGGCGTCGATCTCCTCAGCCAGAGCCATATATTCTTTCGCGCTCCTGCTGCTCTTCTTATATGCCATAACCGGCGCATTGTTGTCCTGCGACCATTCAATCCCGCTGTCCACCCGGATATAAGTATCAAATACCTTGACGTCGTCCAGCTCTTTGAGCGTCTCCAATGTCTGCCGGAAGTAATTCTTCCTCGTGTCCACCTTGGTGATCACAATACCGCCCAGCTTCAGTTCCGGAGCGATCTGCTTCACCTCGTCCAGGAATTCAAACATATTCCCAAGCCCAAACAGCCCCCACGGCGATGCCTCCACCGGAATAACAATCTCATCCGACGCGCAGAGGATATTCATGACCCAGCCGCCCAGCGTAGGCGGCGCGTCGATCAGAACGTAGTCATATATGCCTGACTCCCGGATATTTGCAATCCCCTTCTTAAGGATATACTCCCTCTGCCACTTGGTAAACAGCTCGTACTCAATGGAGCTCATCAGCGTGGAGGATGGAATCAGATCCAGCCCTTCATATGGCGTATGTACGATATAATCTGTAAGATCATCCTGCCTGCGGATACCCTCGTACAGATTCCGGCTGCCCTGGGCGAACCCCAGCACAGTGTCCTCGTCAAAAAGAGAAAGGGAAAGATTCAGCTGCATATCCCCATCGATGAGAAGGACCTTCCGTCCAAGCTGCGTCAATCCATATCCCACGTTAGAACAAGTTGTGGACTTCCCGCTGCCTCCTTTATTATTTGCAAAACAGATTACCTTTGTGCCTGCTCCCATGCGCTGTCTGTCTCCTTTCCTCACACTCTGCTTTTATTCATCCATTCTGTATGCGCCGGCCCGGGACCGAAATTCTTATTGATCAGCCGGCAGTACTCTTCGTATGCCGGCACCCCCTGAAACCGTTCCGCCAGAACATCTCTGATCCCTTTATAGTACCAGGCAAGGGCTGATTTGCTCTGCATGCGGAATCTTGTCCAGAGCGCATCCCCCTCCTTCGGATAATCCCGGTCAATATCTCGCATATTCGAAAGCTTGTCCGCAAGCCCGATCATCTGTACCTCCACCGGCGCCTCCTGCAGCCGGCTGATCGTAGCGCCTTTACGTTCCTCCCAGGACTTGGATTTATCCTCACTCTCCTGGGCCACCATGTCCGCCACCCGGCTTCCGAACCGGAGCTTCAGTACATCCCAGGTGATCCCGCGGCAGTCCTCAATCGTATCGTGCAGTACTGCCGCGCAGATCACCTCCTCATCCTTCGTCATCGTAGACACGATATCCGCCACCTCGATCGGATGGACGATATAGGGGCGCCTCGTCCCTTTACGAAACTGTCCTTCGTGTGCCCTCGCCGCAAATTCCATCGCGTCATCAATCATGTTCTGCCCTCCACCGGCTGTCTCTGCCTGAAAACGATCTTCTAATCCCACAACTGTCCGGCTTCCGCCTCCACCGGACTATCCACGTAAATTTTATCACAGGCAGACCGCAAGTACAACAAAAAAGGACAGAACCCTTGAATCAGGCCCTGCCCTCAGCACTAAAATATATCTTATATGTTATTTCCTTTTCCGCTTAACCGCGCTCGTTCTGTATATCAGCACGCCGCCTGCGAAAACCGCTGCTGCCATCATGGCAATGATCCCGCGCACCGGCAAAATATCGTCTCCTGTCTTTGCGGCCACATTCTGATCTTGCCCGGATCCATCATCACTGTCCGTTCCATTCTGTCCGGATCCGTCACCGCTGCCAGTTCCGTCCTGCCCCGGATCCTGCGTGTCATCCGGATCCTGTGTGTCATCCGGATTCTGCGGCTCGTCCGGATCGGTAACCACTTCTTCCTGACGGTCATTCACGATGTTCAATGTCGGGGTCGGCACATTCATCAGATCCTCGTCAAAGCCGATATAAAAGCTTGTTGTCGGCGGCTGATTGTACCCTGTCGCCTCACATGCCACCTGAGCTCTGTACTGCGTATCGTGCATCAGCGTGTACAGACGGTAATCCGACAAATCTGTCGTCGTATAAATGCGGATCGCATTGCCGTCTGCCGTCCTCCATGCCGCCTCTTCTCTCCAGTCGCCGAAGATATCTGCCTGGAAGCACGGATTTCCCTTTGTTCCGTTATTGGAATAGACTTCATCTGATTCCAGGAGCACGTCTTCTGTCTCTGTCTCCCAGTTCCACTTGGAAATATTGACAGAAATCGGTTCATCATCGTATGTGTGGTCCAGGATCTCCCTTCCAAGGTCTCCATCCCACCAAATCGTGAAGTTCGCTGCCGGGATCGTCTCACTGATCAGCTCTCCGTCCTGTGAGACAAGCCAGCCCGATCTGGAGTTCCATGTATTTGTATTGACTGCCCAGGATTCCGCCCCTTCATGGTTCGGATCAATATCAGCAGCCGCGCCTCTTCCGGTATCAGCCGTTGTCGCAAGTCCGAATACATACTCTCCCGTCTCTGCGTCATGCATCTCAGCGCCCGCGTCCAGAGGATAATCCTCGTGTACCATGAAGATCTCCTGTCCCGGATTCTTCAGGTTGAAATCACTGACGCGCTCTGCATCGCCGTGCCCGCCGTGTCCTTCACCCTTCTGGCTCAGGGTATACATCAGCGTTCCGTCCTCATCGATGGTAGCCGATCCGTAAACAACCTCCTGACAGCCGTCGCCATCCACATCCGAGACAGTCAGGGAGTGCGCGCCCTGCCCGTAGAGATCTTCGTTCCCTTCGTCATTCGAATCGATCTTCCAGAGCTGAACCAGCTTGTCATCTACAACATTATACGCGCATACCACAGCACGTGTGTAATACCCTCTTGAGAAAACAGCGCTCGGTGTCTCGCCGTCCAGATATGCCACTCCTGCGAGGAAACGGTCCACACGGTTGCCATAATCGTCTCCCCACGAGGTCACGTCGCCTCTGCCGGGATCATAATCGATCGTGTCAAGCGCCTCGCCGGTCTCGCCGTCAAACAGTGTCAGATATTCCGGACCGTCAAGGATATATCCGTCTCTCTTATAGGTGAGTCCTGCAGAAGACGTCTCGCCTGTCACAGAACGATAATCCACAACTTCCTCTGTGCCGTCCACCGGATTGCCCAGTCCGTCTACCGTGCCGTCCGCGGTCTTGCAGATCACCTCTGCCTTGCCGTCGCCGTCAAAATCATACACCTGGAACTGTGTATAATGCGCGCCTGAGCGGATATTGATTCCAAGGTCGATTCTCCACAGCAGCGTGCCGTCTAATTTATAGCAGTCAATATATACCGGCGAGGTATATCCTTCCTCTGAGTTGTCATGAGACAGCCCGTCCCATTTCACGAACAGCTCGTACTCACCGTCGCCGTCTGCATCCGCGATGTTTGTGTCGTTCGGAACATATTCATATTCCGTTGTCAGCTTATCGTCATAATAGGATTCCGGTTTCTGGAGCGGCACTTCCATATACTGGTCAGACCACGGTGTCACAGGATCGCACGCCTCATACACCTTGCCGTCGATCACTGCCTGCACGCTGTATTCAGACTCCGGAGTGCCTTCTGTATCCAGGTAGTTGGAATTCTCGTCCGCTCCGATCTCCTTGATGACTTCTCCGTCTCTGAGAATTCGATAAGAAGCGGCATCGGCATATTCATCTCCCGGGATGCGGAAGCTTACAAACACGCCTTCTGAGGTGTTCACTGCCACCAGGCCTCTGTCCAGATACTCCCCCTGCGCGTTGATTTCTGTACCGATTTCTGCCTTGGCAGCTTCAGAAGCCTCGGACTTTCCGCCCGCCCCTACTGCCACAATCTTAAACCACCGCTCAATATGCGTGGATTTCTCATAGGTATAGGTGGTATCTGCCGTCTTGCCTGCAAGAGCGTATCCATCTGTTCCTTCCAGGTCAGTCCTGTTCCGGTCAGACCAGTACACTTCATACTCCACCGCATTTTCCACAGGCTCCCATGTGATCGCCGCCGCGTCGGCAGTCACTGTTACCTCGACGCCCGTCGGAGCTGCCGGAGTCTCTGCCGATGTATCCTGCACTACAATGTCCACGGCTTCGCTCGCCGCCGACTCAATTCCCGTAGCGCTCACTGCCTTGACTGTATAAGTATAGCTGCCCAAGAGCTCTACATCTGTATCTATGTATGCATTGGACTCAGAACTTCCGATCTTCTGGGTCACATCGCCCACATTGCGGTATACATTGTAAGAAACCGCTCCGTCCACTTCATCCCATGCAAGATTCACCTGCATAAGACCAAGGTCAGCTGCTGCCTTCACATTCTCCGGCGCGGCGATAGAACCGATGATAATGCCATTTACACGGCCGTCGCCCGAGAATGTCATGTTCATCTGGCCGTCCGTGATCTCCACACTGTCAACTGTCAGAATCCCGTACTGTGTTTTTCCCGGATTAAGGCTGCCTGTATACGCGCCGTCTTCAATGGAAACATTGGTCGTATTTGAGTTGGTAGATCCAATGACAAACTGTACCGTATAGATTCCATTATCCACGTCAACCGCGAACTCTCTGTTTTTCAGGATCGCAAAATCCGTATAGACTTCTTCCGGAATAGAAAATTCCGTATTATTACCTACAGACTCTGTTCTTCCTTCCACAGCCGCGCCGGTATCTACGATCCCATATCCCTGTTCAGACGTATACGTATATCCCGTCGCTGATGAACCGCCTTTTTTATTAACGGTAATGCCAGTCCAGCCGTCTGCCGTGTCGCTGCCTTCGATATTGAAGTCAAACTTCCATTCTGCTGCCCCGGACGCTTTCGTCTGAACTGTCTCTTCCGCAGAGACTGCCGCAGACATCGCCGTAGTCATGAGGACAGCCGCGGCTAAAAATGCCGCCCCAAGTTGTTTTCTTGTGTTTCTCACGTTCCTTCCCTCCCATTATAATATGTTAAATACTGCCGTATTTAGTATAATTTATGTAATATACATACAAAATGGAAAAACATGACATACTATATGAACAAAATCTACAAAATAAAAACAAAAAGGAAATCCCAGACCTGATGATCCGGGATTTCCTTTTTATTTTCATTTTGCTTTTCACCAACACTTGAAACAAATTTAACACTTCTCCCACAGTTCACGCATATAGCTGATATCTCTCCGGGCTGTCTTCGGATCCAGTTCCTCTCTTACAATCACGATATCCGGCTTGTTGGCTTTCAGCCAGCTGATGATCTCCCCATACCGGATCACGC
>DXCD01000196.1 GCA_019116185.1 Candidatus Mediterraneibacter stercorigallinarum | reverse complement strand
CATCCAGTCTGACAACCGCATGATCACCGTCTTTTTCAATATTATGAGTCTCTGTGATGCCTGTAAGCATGCCCTGTCCATCCACCGTGCAGAGCCCTCTTGTCACGCCGCCATTGTCACTGAGCGTATTTTTTAATACAAATCCCACCATACAAACCTGTATTTTACCAGTATCAGGAATTCTTGTCAAATAATTGTACGCTTCCCTAAATGCGCTCTTGCCGTAATAATCATCCGCATTGATCACAAGAAAGGGAGAATCCACAACATCTTTACAGCAGAGGATCGCCTGCCCGGTCCCCCAGGGCTTTGTCCTGCCTGAAAATTTTTCGCTGTATATTTCAGGGATATCATCCAGCTCCTGATATACATACGCCACTTCCACCTGCTTTTCGATCCGGTTTCCGATCACTTCTTTGAAGTCCTTCTCCAGATCTTTTCTGATTACGAAGACAACCTTGTCAAACCCTGCTTCAAGTGCGTCATAAACAGAGTAATCCATTATGATTTCTCCGTTCGGCCCTACCGGCGCGAGTTGTTTGATCCCGCCGCCAAAACGGCTTCCGATCCCTGCCGCCATGATCACAAGTGCTGCTTTTGCCATTTCTTTTCCCTCCTGTTTATACTGGCTTTTCCGCTACTCTCCGAGCCCGTCTTCTACAAGCTGTATCATTTCCCGCAGGGCTTCTTCCTCGTCTGCTCCTTCACAGACAATCTCAATCTCATCTCCGCTTTTTATACAAGACCCAAGCACGCTGAGCACGCTCTTAGCATTAGCAGTTACATCCTCATGTCTTGTCTTTTTTAAAACTGTAATCTTGCAGTCAAACTGCATCGCCGTCTTACAGAACAGTCCTGCTGGTCTCAGATGGAGCCCTGTCGGATTCTTGATCCTGACTTTTCCGTTAACCATCTATATTCACTCCTTATTGTTCCTCATTTAGATTTCCATAGAAAACTTCTCTGGAAGCCTATATCCTGCTACCCTTCATTCTGGGTGTTTGAATCCCCCACTGTTTTCTCTTCTAAAGTAAGCTGTACTGATACCTGCCCGTCCAGAGTGATTCCTGACGGAAGATTCACCCGCACAGGGATGTCATATGTTCCCGGTTCTGTATAATCCTCCAGGTCAACTGAGACTGCATTGCTGATATCAAGCGTGTCAAGCAGCGCTTCATCTCCTGTAAAGCGCAGGGTAATCTCTGCATCCGGTTCGTAATTCACCTGAAGATTCTCCGACAGATTGTCAATTCTGATAGAACTCACCATAAAGTCAATCGTAAGCGTGCCTTCTTGTTCGATGTTTACCGTAACCGTGATATTTCCTGCTCTTTCTTCCACCAGACTTACCCCTTCCGGAAGATATGGAGTAATGTCCACTGTCATCTCTATCGGTTGTGAGGCTCCGCTGATGTCGATCACGGATGCCGGTATTTCTATCTCGTTCACCGTGTCCAGCGCATCACTCTTTCCGCATACCTGAATACTCTCAGGCGTACTGATACAGCCCGTGTACTTATATCCCTCTGCCGGAGATCCGGTTACATTGAACACAATCGGGACGCTCTTCATCTTGAGGACCTCCACGGAAACAGTCAGTCCCTGATCCCCCAGATTATTTCCGATCTGAGACTGATTCTGCGGATTTCCATTCTCATCATACAGCACCAGATTCGCAGGCAGCTCCGAATCTTCCCTAAGACCTTCCGCATCAACCTGCGCCTCTGCACGATCAATCTGAGCCAGCGCTGACTCAGCGCCTGTGATGGTAACCTGCTCCGGACTGACGGACACATCGCCAAGTATATATCCGTCCGCAGTTGTAATCCCTTCTGTATCCACTGTCAGCGCCAAAGTCTTTTTCCCGGATTTTTCCCTTGTTATCGTCAAATTTCTCGGAATGGCTTCTGCGGTAATAGTCTCGCCGCTGAACCCGTTTATGGACACTTCGATGGGCACCAGCCGCCCGGTAGAATCAATCTGTTTGATATCCGCCGTTGCCACGATATCCTCGCTGCTCAGTTTCTGGCGGACCTCCCTCGTCGCATATACCACAACTGTAACTGTCCCGTCGCCTTCAACCTGATACACTTCACCCGCAGAAGTTATAATATCTGCATTTACGATCTGTACCGGTATATCCCTGAATGTACTGCTGCCCACAGGATTATCAAGATTTACCACGATAAACCAGAGAAACACGGCAAAGATAAACGCAATAATTTTTAGTCCCAGATTCGTTGTCAGCTTATACTTCTTCATCTTCTGCGCCATCCTTTCCGTATAGTGAATCTCTTCTGTTCAGACTTCCTATACTGAATCTGGCTCAGCATTTCCCTCAGCTCTTCGCGCTTGATTCCCCGCGTGAGCCTGCCGCCGCTTGCAGCTGAAACAAGCCCCGTTTCCTCCGAAACGACGATCACCAGGGCATCACACACTTCGCTCATTCCGAGAGCCGCCCTGTGCCTTGTCCCCAGATCTTTGCTGATTGACATGTTATCCGAAAGCGGAAGGTAACAGGTTGCCGATGTGATCCGGTCGCCCCTGATGATGACCGCGCCGTCATGGAGCGGAGTATTATGTTCAAAAATATTGATCAATACCTGGGACGACACTTTACAGTCCAGTTCAATCCCTGTCATCTCATATTCATTTAAACGGATCGCCTGTTCTACCACGATGAGAGCCCCTGTACATACTTTTCCCATCTCATAGCACGCCCGCACAATGCTGTCCGCTGTCTCATCGGAAAAGCGCTCATTCTCCCTGTTCCTGTCAAATGGGTTGATGCTGACAAGCAGCTTCTTCTCGCCAAGCTTCTCCAGAGCGCGCCTAAGCTCCGGCTGAAAGACAACAACCGCTGCAATGGCCAGCACATTAATAGACTGCGCCGCCAGAAAAAGGATCGTATGCATCTGGAAGATCCATGCAAGAAGAATGAATACGCCAAGCATGATGATTCCTCTCAGAAGCATCCACGCCTTTGTATTTTTTATCCACAGCATAATCTCGTATACGAGCACGGTTATGATCAGTATCTCAATAACGTCCATGACCTGAACTCTTGGAATATACATATCATGTGTATAATTGTCAACGAAATTTCTCAGCCAGTCTATCATACTGTGTGTCACCGCCTTGTTTACTCGGGCCGCTCTTTCTCAATGCCCAATTCTTTGCTCAGACTCCTTGTAAGAAGGATGTCTTCGGTATTTCCAGCTTTGTTTCCGGTTTCTTCAGTAATATGTTTCACCTGTTTTTCCGGCGCGGATACCCCCACCTTAGGTACTGCTTTCACATAATAATAGTATTCATCGTCCTCAAACTGGATATTCTCTGTCTGTGAATAATCCACAGAGAAGAAAAGGAACTCCAGCACAATCCCAAGCGCGATCCCAAGCACCGCGCTCACTATAATAGACACATAAGAGATGTGGCCTTCTAATATCACATTTCCTGCCGCGGCAACAATCAGACAGACAACGGCGCCCACTGCGGACGCTATCTTCCATGCATTGCTGACCGCGCGGCTGCGCACCATGTTTACTACAAGAATTCCGATCACAACCGCCATGATCATAAGCCACATTTCTTTATTGCTCAGCACCTGTTTTGTAAAACTGGTAAGGCTTGCCGCAATCCCGTCCGCATCAGCACTCTTTAACGCCGTTGCTGACCGCTTTACAAAATCGACCATATAATATGATATGATTCCGCACGCAGCCGGGACAATCCATACCGGAGTCCCCATAAGCCCGAAGGCAACAGGTATTACAAAAGGAATCTTTAAACCAAATGCCAGCGCCGCCACAAGAACAAGCCATGACTTTTTCGGTGTGAAACGGAAATAAAAAATATACATCAGAATAAAAATCACCGCCGAAACAATTGCAATGGGCAGCGAAAGAGCATAAAAATGTGCCAGAATCAGCACTGTCGCTGCCATAACCATGACGATCGTCGGAAGAAACGTACAGATTACGGCAAGTCCGATAGTGCAGAACACGGAAGATGCCATTTTCATAAACCCGATATTGGAATTAATCAGTCCAAAAAGGACCAGTCCCAGCACGAACTGAATTCCCTTGAGGATATAGACAGAATATGCCGCATAGAGCTTCTGCAGTTTTTCCCTCCAGACAAGTAGTGTACTCATGACCTGTTTATCTCCTTTTTCTTATTCATCTTTTCCAGACGTGATATGTCTCTTAAATACTTTTTTACTCTCTGCTTTGCACGGATATGCTTTTTGGAATAAAAATTCCCCGCTCCTATCCCATATAAGATCATAAGGGCAAGATACAATGCCAATGCCACGGCTGCAAGAAACAACAGCCGCATGATAGTCAGTCCTTCCACCAGGCTTTCCCCGAAGCACAGGAAGATGATCCCTCCCAGAAGAATATATCCTGCGGTGACCCAGATCAGCGTGATCCATGTATTCAGACTGGAATAATCCTTCTTATAATAACTCGTAATTTTCAGGTCCTCTTCTCCATACTCTTTTTCATAGATCGCAGCCCTGGTCATCAAACGTATTTTTCTTTTATCCAACATAACGCTCTGACACGTCCTTCCTATGTACTCAACTTTTCCTATTTCAGTCCATTATGTTTTAGTATATCATACAGTCAGATACCTTGTCCAATGCTTATAGTTAAAAAGTAGACATTTTGAGCGCCCGCTTTTTTCAGCATTTTCGCCGCTCTTCCGACTGTTGTCCCCGTCGTATATATATCATCGATGAGCAGGACGTTTTCACAAGCATTCCACTCCCTCGACACGCCAAAAGCGCCCATCAGGTTGTCCTTTCTCCCCCTGCGGTCCAGCTGCTTCTGGGGCACGGTTTTTCTGATGCGGAAGAGAACGTCCGTCCGGCAGGGAATACCTGTCAGCTCTGACAGAATTCCAGCCACCACCTCCGACTGGTTGAATCCTCTTTTCCGCTTTCGGGAGGAATGAAGCGGTATGGGAATGATTTCCTCTATTCCCCACGCCCTGATCTGTCCTTCATAATGCTCTGCAAGTTCCACGGCAAAAATCCTTCCCCAATTTCTTTTGTTCTTATACTTAAACCGATATACCGCGCCGGAAACAGGTTCCCTGTGAAGCCACATCCCGTACCCCCGGTCAAAAAACGAACTGCGGGCTTCACAGTCCCTGCAGTACTCCCGGATCTCATCCCGGAGCGGCTTCCCGCAGCGCATACAGCGCGGTTCTCTGACATAGACGATCTTTTTCCGGCACCCGGCACAGATCCCTTCCGGGGAAATCTTCCCGCAGAACGGACAGACAGGCGGATAAAGAAGATCGAGGACATGGCGGGCACCCCCCGTAACCATTTCATTTATCCTTAAAGGCTGTCTATGAATTCCCGGATCCGTTCTGCCAGACTGGTGTATCTTGCCTGCTCGTTTTTGTTTTGTATCATTTCCTGAAATACTGTATCACTCCCCACGATAGTAAGACATTTCTTTGCCCTTGTCACTGCTGTGTACAGCAGATTCCGGTTATAGAGAAGCCTCGGTCCCTGAAGGAGGGGGATGATGACTGCCGGATACTCGCTTCCCTGGGATTTATGCACGGTAATCGCATATGCAAGCTCCAGTTCTTCCACCATGTCATATCCGTATTTCACCTTTCTCCCCTCATCGAACTCTACCTCTACTGTCTCCGTGTACTGGTTGATCTCCGTGATCACTCCCATGTCTCCGTTAAACACGCCCACACCCTTGTCCACCGTCAGCCCGAACTTTGTAGTTACTTCCCACTCCAGCTGGTAATTATTTTTGATCTGCATTACCTTGTCCCCTTCCCGGAACAAGCGCCCGTTGATCTCCTTCTCCGCCTTCTTCGGGTCTTCGGGGTTCAGATAACGCTGAAGGACCGTATTCAGGCGCTCCACGCCGAGCAGGCCCTTTCTCGTGGGAGTCATAACCTGGATCTCGCTCGGCTGCGCCCCCACATACCGAGGCAGCTTCTTCTGGATCAGCATGATGGTCACTCCGATAATCGTATCCGCGTCCTGCCGCCTGAGAAAGAAGAAATCCCGGCTCTTGTTGTCCAGGACAACCGGCTCCCCGGCGTTGATTTTATGCGCGTTCACCACAATGTCGCTCTCTCCCGCCTGACGGAAGATCCTTGTCAGCGTGACCACCGGGAAACAGCCCGACATAATAATATCTTTGAGAACACTCCCCGGGCCTACCGAAGGCAGCTGGTCCACATCCCCCACAAGCACCAGTCTCGTTCCAGGCACAACAGCGGAAAGAAGGGCATGCATCAGCGGAAGATCCACCATGGACATCTCGTCTATGATGATCACATCCGCCTCAAGGGGATTCTGGCGGTTTCGCATAAATCCTCCAACGCTGTCCGTTTCCTCCGGATTGACATTTACCTCTAAAAGCCTGTGGATCGTCTGCGCCTCATAGCCTGTGGCCTCTGTCATGCGCTTCGCCGCACGTCCGGTAGGCGCTGCAAGAAGAAGGCTCATTCCCTCGCTCTCAAAAAACCGGATCATAGTATTGATGGTAGTCGTTTTTCCTGTTCCGGGGCCTCCCGTCAGCACTAGAAGGCCATGTTTAATCGATTCAATAACAGCCCTGTGCTGCATGACGTCCAGCTCAATCCGCTCCGCTTCTTCCACCTTGCCGAGCCTGCGTTCCATCAGGTCTTCCGGCATTTCACAGTCAATATTCAGATCATGGAGCATCTTAGCTGTGTTCAGTTCCAGATAATAGTAATGAGAAGGATAGATCCGGATGCCGTCCTCACACTCTTTCATCACGGTTTTTTTCTCAATGCACAGATCCATCACATGCTTACTGATATCCTGTATCTCCACGCCCAGCAGATCGCTGGCGCGCCTTATGAGGACCTCCTGCGGAAGATAGACATGTCCCTCTCCCACCGCCTGCTGAAGCGTATAGAAAAGTCCGCTCTTGATCCGGTAATCCGAATCCGTATGTATCCCGATACGGGAGGCAATTTCATCTGCTGTCTTAAATCCCACGCCTTCAATATTATCTGCAAGCTGATACGGATTTTCTTCAAGGACTTTATACACGCGCATGCCATAATACTGATATATTTTCGCCGCCAGACGGGTAGAAATCCCGTATTTCTGGAGATAGATCATTGCCTTGCGCATGTCCTTCTTCTCTTCGACCTGCTCTGCGATCTCCCTTGCCTTGCGTTCACTGATCCCTTTGACCTCCGCAAGCCGCTCGGGTTCTTCTTCAATAATACGGAAAGTGTCCTCTTTAAACTTCTTCACAATCCGCCCGGCCAGGGCCGCTCCCACGCCTTTCACCGCGCCAGAACCGAGGTACCGTTCAATAGACACCAGGTCTTCCGGCTCTTTTACTACATGTGATAACACTTTCAGCTGTGTCCCATACACGCTGTGGTTCACATATTCACCGTTCAGTTCCAGCATCTCTCCTTCATTTATGAAATTGAAATTACCCACGCAGGTTACTTCTCCATCGTCATTCTCCAAATGAAAGACTGTGTAGCCATTCTCCTCATTCCGGAACACGATGTGCCCCACATATCCTGTAACTGTTTCCAATTCTTTTTCCTTCCTGTATAATTCTTCCATTACAACAGAACAGGGATGCGCTGTATTGCCCACATCCCTGTCGATAACCTAAAAATCTTTTCTGCCGCTCATAAATTCCACGAACTGTCCTGTCCCGATCGCAACGACCTTCATCGGGTCTTCGGCAGTCATGGTATTAATCCCTGTCTTTTCCTCGATCAGTTCCTCCAGCCCTCTGAGCATCGCGCCTCCTCCTGTCAGGACAATCCCTCTGTCCAGAATGTCCGCTGACAGCTCCGGCGGCGTCTGTTCAAGAACAGATATGACCGCTTCCACAATCTGGCTGGTAGCTTCCCTCAAAGCTTCCTCAGTCTCAGATGACGTCACTGTAACCGTTTTCGGAAGGCCAGTCACAAGATTTCTCCCTCTGACCTCCATGGTCTCTTCCTCTACAAGAGGATATGTTGTCCCGATCTTGATCTTGATATCTTCCGCGGTCCGTTCTCCGATCAGAAGATTATGTTTCTTCCGCATATAGCGGACGATCGCCTCGTCAAAATCATCCCCGGCCACTTTAATCGAAGTATTCACCACAGTGCCTCCCAGAGAAATCACCGCGATGTCCGCTGTTCCGCCTCCGATATCAACAATCATGTTTCCGCAGGGCTTGGCGATATCGATCCCAGCCCCGATCGCTGCCGCCACCGGCTCTTCGATCAGATGGACCTCTCGCGCTCCCGCGGCAAATGTTGCCTCTTCGACCGCCTTCTTCTCTACCTCTGTCACGCCGCTCGGCACGCAGATACTGATACGGGGCTTTTTAAACGTCCGTTTTCCCAGCGCTTTCTGCACAAAATACTTAATCATCTTCTCGGTTACTGTATAATCCGAGATAACGCCCTGCCTGAGCGGGCGTACCGCTACGATATTCCCCGGCGTCCTTCCCAGCATCATCCGGGCTTCCTCGCCGATCGCTTTTATCACATTCGTGTCCCGGTCAAACGCAACCACAGAAGGCTCTTTCAGTACAACACCTTTGCCGCGCACATAGACCAGTACACTGGCAGTTCCCAGATCGATCCCGATATCTACCGACATATTCAATTCTCCCTTCTAAATTTTCATACTCTTTCCCGTGTATCTCTCCCCTGACGGGTTTTCATCTTTTCCATGTAAACGGAATCAGACAGCTCCCTCTCTGCTGTCTGTCCGCATAACCAGTATAATCGACTTTGCAAAAAATGGAAAGACCTTTTTCAATTTTCATTTTTCTTTCATTTTTTCAGCATTGCATCTATATATTGCCCTGTATAAGACTTTTCATTCCGTGCCACTTCCTCCGGTGTCCCGCAGGCAACCACAGTACCGCCCCGGTCACCGCCCTCGGGACCGATATCAATGATATAATCCGCTGTCTTGATCACGTCAAGGTTATGCTCAATTACAATGACCGTGTTCCCGTCCCCTGAGAGCCGTCTCAGGATTTCCGTCAGTTTATGGACATCTGCAAAATGCAGGCCGGTAGTAGGCTCATCCAGGATGTACACAGTCTTCCCCGTGCTGCGCTTACTCAGCTCCGCCGCCAGCTTAATCCTCTGCGCCTCGCCTCCGGACAGCTCTGTGGATGGCTGCCCCAGACGGATATAGGAAAGCCCAACGTCATTGAGTGTCTCCATTTTCCTGCGGATGCTCGGAACATGGGCAAAAAACTCAAGTGCCTCTTCCACAGTCATGTTCAGGACATCATAGATTGTCTTTCCTTTATATTTCACTTCCAGCGTCTCACGGTTGTAGCGTTTTCCCCCGCACACTTCACACGGCACATATACATCCGGCAGGAAATGCATCTCAATCTTCAGGATTCCGTCCCCGGCGCACGCCTCGCAGCGTCCGCCTTTGACGTTGAAACTGAACCTGCCTTTTTTGTATCCCCTTGCCTTCGCGTCCGGCGTTGCCGCAAAGAGATCGCGGATCAGGTCAAACACGCCTGTATAAGTTGCCGGATTTGAACGGGGCGTCCGTCCGATCGGCGACTGGTCGATGGCGATCACCTTGTCCACCTGGTCCAGCCCTGTGATCTTTTTATGCTTTCCCGGGATCGTCCTCGCACGGTTCAGGTCATGGGCCAGCTTCTTGTACAGGATCTCATTTACAAGGGAGCTCTTCCCCGAACCCGACACTCCGGTCACGCAGGTCATCACACCCAGCGGGAAGTCTACATTAATGTTCTTCAGATTGTTCTCCCGGGCGCCGACGACTTTCAGCCAGCCCGCAGGCTTTTTGCGTTCCTCCGGTACCGGGATCTTGATCTTGCCTGATAAGTATGCCCCTGTAACAGAATTTTTATTTTTCATGATCTCCTGAGCATTGCCGACAGCGACCACTTCCCCGCCGTGCTCGCCCGCTCCGGGACCGATATCCACGATATAATCCGCTGCCAGCATGGTATCTTCGTCATGCTCTACCACGATCAGAGTGTTCCCCAGATCACGGAGATGCTTTAATGTGGCAAGCAGCTTGTCATTGTCCCTCTGATGAAGGCCGATGCTTGGCTCATCCAGAATATACGCCACGCCCACCAGGCCGGAGCCGATCTGTGTCGCCAGCCGGATTCTCTGCGCCTCGCCGCCGGACAGGGTTCCCGTAGCCCGGGCAAGAGTAAGATAATCCAGGCCCACATCCATCAGAAACTGGATTCTTGCCTTAATCTCTTTTAAAATCTGGCCTCCGATCAGCATCTGCGTCTCTGTCAGTTCCAATTCATCAAGGAAACGCTGCAGTTTTTCAATTGACAGTGCTGTCACTTCTGCAATATTCCGGCCGCCTACTGTCACGGCAAGCGCGCCGGGCTTCAGCCTCTGCCCGCCGCAGGCAGAACAGGGAGTGAAATTCATAAAGGTCTCGTATTCTGCTTTTATTGTCTCAGAACCGGTCTCCCGGTATCTGCGCTCCAGATTTTTGATCAGCCCTTCAAAGGCAACATCATAGACGCCTTCCCCGCGCTGTCCTTTATAAAACACTTTGACAGACTTTCCATTCGTCCCGTGGATCAGGATATCATGGATCTTCTTCGGATATTTCTCAAACGGCGTATCCAGGTCAAACCCATACTCTTTGCAGAGAGCATCCAGGATTGCCCGCGTATAGCTGGACTTATCCGTACAGGACTGCCAGCCGAGCGCCGCGATCGCGCCTTCATTGATAGACAGAGACGGGTCCGGAATGATCAGTTCCTCTGCAAATTCCATCTTATATCCCAGCCCGAAACACTCCGGGCAGGCGCCGAACGGATTGTTGAAAGAAAAGCTCCTGGGCTCGATCTCCTCAATACTGATCCCGCAGTCCGGACAGGAGAAGCTCTGGCTGAAATTCAGCGGTTCTCCGCCGATCACGTCCACCACGAGCAGCCCTTCTGCAAGATGCAGCACATTCTCCACAGAGTCTGTCAGGCGCTTCTCGATCCCCGGCTTTACCACCAGGCGGTCCACAATAATCTCAATATTATGCTTAATATTCTTATCCAAAGAAATATCCTCGGACAGTTCGTACATATTCCCATCGATACGCACACGGACATATCCGCTGCGCTTTGTTTTTTCCAGCAGCTTCGCATGGGTTCCCTTGCGCCCCCTCACCACCGGGGCAAGAAGCTGGATCTTCGTCCGCTCCGGCAGAGCCATGATCTGGTCCACCATCTGATCCACTGTCTGTTTCACAATCTCCCTGCCGCATTTCGGGCAGTGGGGAATGCCCACCCTTGCATAGAGAAGACGGAAATAATCATAGATCTCTGTCACAGTCCCCACCGTAGACCGGGGATTGTGGTTGGTTGATTTCTGGTCAATGGAGATCGCAGGAGACAATCCTTCGATGCTCTCCACGTCCGGCTTTTCCATCTGCCCCAGGAACTGCCGCGCATAAGAAGACAAAGATTCCATGTACCTTCTCTGTCCCTCGGCGTAGATCGTATCAAACGCCAGCGAAGATTTTCCCGAACCGCTCAAGCCTGTCAGGACAACCAGCTCGTTGCGTGGAATATCCACGTCAATATTTTTCAGATTGTTCTCATTTGCCCCCCGGATCTTAATGTATTTCCGAGCATCCATCTTTGTTCCCATGTATATTCTCTGTTTCCTTCCTAATCTGTTTTCTTAGAAATTACTCTATATCGTTGAGCATCTTCTTGAGATCCACCAGCTTGTCACGCAGCTCGGCCGCTGCCTCGAAATTCAGCTCGGCTGCTGCTTTCTTCATCTGTTTCGTCAGATCCGCGATCAGCTTCTCCAGCTCTTTCGCGCTCATAGACTCCGGATCTTTCTCCAGACGCATCTCTTCAGCCGCCACTTTCTTCGAGATACTGATCAGATCACGCACAGACTTCTGGATCGTCTGAGGCGTGATACCGTGTTCCTCGTTATATTTCATCTGGATCTCGCGGCGGCGCTTCGTCTCGTCGATTGCCATCTGCATGGACTCTGTCATTGTATCCGCATACATGATGACATGTCCCTCTGCATTTCTCGCCGCACGTCCGATGGTCTGGATCAGGGATGTCTCTGAACGCAGGAATCCCTCTTTATCCGCATCCAGGATCGCCACCAGGGTAATCTCCGGAATATCCAGGCCTTCCCTAAGAAGATTGATCCCAACCAGCACGTCGAACACATCGAGCCTCATATCCCGGATGATCTCAGTACGCTCCAGGGTGTCCACGTCAGAGTGCAGGTATTTCACCCGGATTCCCACTTCGCGCATATAGTCCGTGAGATCTTCTGCCATCCGTTTGGTCAGAGTTGTCACCAGCACCTTATTTTTCTTAGACACTTCTTTATTGATCTCTCCGATCAGGTCATCAATCTGTCCTTCCACAGGGCGCACGGACACCTCCGGGTCAAGAAGCCCGGTGGGCCGGATCACCTGCTCCGCGCGCAGGAGCTCATGCTCTTCTTCATATGGTCCCGGCGTTGCCGACACAAACATAACCTGATTTATCTTACTCTCAAATTCTTCAAAATTCAAGGGGCGGTTATCCTTTGCCGACGGGAGGCGGAAGCCGTAATCCACCAGCGTGCTCTTCCTGGACTGGTCGCCATGGTACATGCCGCCGATCTGTGGGATCGTCTTGTGAGACTCGTCGATCATCATGATAAAATCGTCCGGGAAATAGTCGATCAGAGTATAGGGCGGCTGCCCCGGCGCAAGTCCCGCCAGATGGCGGGAATAGTTCTCGATCCCTGAGCAGAATCCGGTCTCCTTGAGCATCTCAATATCAAAATTCGTCCTCTCCGCAATCCTCTGCGCTTCAAGCAGCTTGTCCTGGCGCTTGAATTCTTTCACACGCTCATCCAGCTCTTCCTCGATATCGCCCACAGCCCGTTTGATATTTTCTTTATCCACGACATAGTGGGATGCCGGAAAGATCGCCACATGCTTCAGTTCATCTTTGATCTCTCCGGTCAGGATGTCAATCTCCGTGATCCGGTCCACTTCATCCCCAAAAAACTCGATACGAACTGCTGTCTCACTCTCGTACGCGGGGATGATCTCCAACACATCCCCGCGTACTCGGAATGTACCTCGATGGAAATCCATGTCATTGCGGTCGTACTGGATCTCGATCAGTTTTGCCATCACTTCATCTCTGTCCTTTATCATGCCCGGCCGCAGTGAGATCACCATGTTCTGGTAATCCACCGGGTTTCCCAGGCCATAGATACAGGACACACTGGCAACAATGATCACGTCGCGGCGCTCGGTCAGAGCCATGGTGGCTGAGAGGCGGAGCTTGTCAATCTCTTCATTGATGGCAGAGTCCTTGGCGATGTAGGTGTCGGAGGAAGGGACGTAGGCCTCGGGCTGGTAGTAGTCGTAGTAGGAGACGAAATACTCTACGGCGTTGTTCGGGAAAAATTCCTTGAACTCGCCGTAGAGCTGTGCCGCCAGAGTTTTGTTGTGCGCAATGATCAGCGTCGGTTTATTCAGCTGCTGGATGACGTTTGCCATCGTGAAGGTTTTTCCAGAACCGGTGACGCCGAGAAGGGTCTCGCACT
>DXCD01000195.1 GCA_019116185.1 Candidatus Mediterraneibacter stercorigallinarum | reverse complement strand
TATTCGGGAGGCGCGGATTTCCATAATATCAAAGGTATCGTGGACGCCGGAATCTGGCCGGTCACAGTCGCGACCACACTGCTCAAACCCGGCGGATATGACAGGACCGCACAGATGGCGGCGCTTCTGGAAAAGGAGAACGACGTGTTCACAGGAGTCAGCGTGGAAGGCACCGCGAAACTGGCAGCAGACGCAAAGGTAAGCCCGTATCATGTGAAGGCAGTCAAACCGCTGCCGTCGAGAAAGATGAAGAAGCAGGTTCCCCTTTTAGACTGCTTTACCGCTCCGTGTAAAGAGGGATGCCCGATCCATCAGGATATCCCGGCGTACCTGCAGCTTGTGAAAGCAGGGAAATACGAAGAGGCGCTGAAAGTGATCACTGAGAAGAACCCGCTCCCGTTCATCACGGGAACGATCTGCGCCCACCCGTGTATGGGGAAATGTACCCGTAATTTCTATGAGGATTCTGTGCACATCCGCGAGATGAAGAAGATCGCGGCTGAGAACGGATATGACGCCCTCATCGGGAAGATCACGGCTCCGGCGGTGACAAGACCCGGGAAGGCAGCAGTGGTCGGCGGCGGTCCTGCGGGAATGGCGGCGGCTTATTTCCTGAGAAGAGCAGGAATGGATGTGACACTGTTTGAGAAGACCGGCGCGTTGGGCGGCGTGGTGCGCCATGTGATCCCGGGCTTCCGTATCCCGGAGAGCGCGATCGACAAGGATGCGGCGCTTCTTGAGAAGCTGGGCGTAAAGATTTACCTGAATTCAGAGATCACGGATATCAGCATGCTGAAGAATGCCGGATACACGGCAGTGATCCTTGCCGTGGGAGCGTCTGAGCCGGGCAGGCTGAAGCTGGAAAAAGGAGATCCGGTCAATGCGCTTGAATTCCTGGCTGATTTCAAGGCGCAGGACGGCGGCCTGGATGTCGGGAAAAACGTGGTGGTCATCGGCGGAGGAAACACTGCCATGGATACTGCCAGGGCGGCGAAGCGCACAAAAGGCGTGGAGCACGTGTACCTTGTATACAGAAGGACAAAGAGATATATGCCGGCGGACGAGGAAGAGCTGGAGATGGCAGTGGAAGACGGAGTTGAGTTCATGGAACTGCTTTCACCGGTGAAGTTAGAAGACGGGAAACTTCTCTGCAAAGTAATGAAGCTGGGCGATTATGACGCGTCCGGAAGAAGAGGCGTCGTGGAGACAGAAGAGGAAAAAGAAGTTCCGGCGGATACCGTCATCGCGGCAGTGGGAGAGAAAGTTCCCACAGGATTCTACGAGGCGAACGGCATCCATGTAAATGACAGAGGGCGCGCCCTTGTCAATGAAGAGACATGCGAGACGAACCTTGCCGGAGTCTATGTAGTGGGCGACGGGCTCGGAGGTCCTGCAACCGTTGTTGAAGGCATCCGGGACGGAAAGAAGGCGGCTGAGGCTGTCATCGGAGAAGCCCTGGCAGATGACATTCTTTCGCAGACAGACGAAGAAATCGTGTATAATAGAAGAGGAAACCTTGAAGACGCGAAAGAGGACAAAGAGGAAAGCGGACGGTGCCTCGGATGCGAAGGTATCTGCGAGAACTGCGTGGAGGTATGTCCCAATAGGGCGAATATCTCTATCCGGGTTCCGGGCATGGAAAAACACCAGATCATCCATGTGGACTACATGTGTAATGAGTGCGGCAACTGCAAGAGCTTCTGCCCGTACGACAGCGCGCCGTACCTGGACAAATTCACTCTGTTCGCGGACGAGAAGGATATGGAAAACAGTAAGAATCAGGGCTTTACCGTGCTTGACAGAGAAGCGGTGAAGTGTAAGGTAAGGTTCTTCGGAGATACTTATGTATGGACCAAGGGAGAGGAGACGCGGATCCCGGAAGGGCTGCTGAAACTGATGGAGACAGTGTGCAGGGATTACGCATATCTTCTGAAAGGCTAGAAACAACGCCGGTCCGGCCGTGACGCCGTCAGCCGCGGCGCGCGGCCGGACCGGGAAATTACAGAAAGAAGGGGTCAGTTATGAAACGATTATTCAAAGGCGGAACAGTTGTCAGCGGTGATGGAATGAGAAAGGTGGACCTTCTTGTAAAAGGGGAAAAGATTCTTGCCGTGGGCGAGAATCTGGAGTTCAGGGACGCGGAGATCGTGGATGTGAGCGGGAAGCTTCTTTTCCCCGGCTTCATTGACGCGCATACCCATATGGCGCTGGAGGTCAGCGGCACGATTACCGCGGACAAATTTGAGACAGGGACCAAAGCGGAACTGGCAGGGGGAACGACCTGTATCGTTGACTATGCGACCCAGTATAAAGGAGAGAGCCTCAGGGAAGCGCTGGACAACTGGCATGAAAAGGCGGACGGAGAGTCCTCCTGTGACTATGCGTTTCATCTGGCGCTCACAGACTGGAATGAAGAGATCAGCCGGGAGCTGGAGGAGATCGTGTCAAAGGAGACTATGTCGTTTAAGCTGTACATGACCTATGACACCATGGTGGATGACGAGACCATGTATGAGATCCTCGCCCGCTTAAAGGAACTGGGAGGAATCGCGGGAGTTCACTGTGAGAACCACGGGATCATCCAGGCGAGGCTGAAAGAAGTAGAGAAGAAAAAAGGAGACAGAAAAGATGTTTCCGATTATCCGTGGACCCGCCCCAAAGAGGCGGAGGCAGAGGCAGTGGCGCGTCTGCTGAAGATCGCCAAATGCGTGGACACGCCTGTGATCGTTGTGCACTTAAGCACAGCGGCGGGCTACCGGGAGATCCTGAAAGCCAGGGAGGCAGGGCAGACAGTCTATGTGGAGACCTGCCCCCAGTATCTGCTGATGGATGAGGAAAAATATTCCCTGCCTGCTGAGGAGGCAAGGCATTATATGATCGCGCCGCCTCTGAGGAAGAAAAAGAACCAGGAAGTACTCTGGCAGGCATTAAAGGAAGGACGCATCCAGACCATCGCCACGGACCACTGCAGCTTTACCAAGGAGCAGAAGACGGCAGGGACAGACGACTTCTCGAAGACGCCCTGCGGGATGCCCGGCGCAGAGGAACGCCCTGCGCTGATCTGGCAGTTTGGCGTAAATGAAGGAAGGATTACCGCGGAGCAGATGTGTACTTATCTGTCGGAAAACCCGGCGAAGCTCTATCATCTCTATCCGTGGAAAGGAGCGCTCATCCCGGGGGCAGACGCAGATATTGTCGTCTGGAATCCGGATACAGAATGGACGATGAGCGCGGAAAACCAGCAGTCAGCCTGTGATTACTGCCCTATGGAAGGGACTCAGATCCGGGGAAGGGCAGAACAGGTATATTTAAGGGGGACGCTGGCAGCGGAAAACGGGAAGATCCTGGCGGAAAAGACAGGGGCTTATATCCGCCATGGCGCAGAATAGAATGATATGGATTTATAAAGAAGACCGATTGTGGGAAATGCCCTCCATGACCGATGCGCTGGAGCTGAAGCACGGATGCCCCGTAATCTCGGCGGCGGGTGCCGGAGGAAAGACAACGACTCTGCACAGGCTGGCAGAGGAGTTCGTGAGACAGGGACAGCGGGTGATCGTCACTACGACTACTCATATCATAGAGGAGGACGAACCCTGTTTTCTCAGGGCAGTGCCGGAGGGGAGCGCTCCGGCTGCCCTGCCGCAGATGCAGGCAGCTGCACAGGCGTTTTCCGATCTGGTCAGAGACAGGCTGGATCGTTTCGGGCAGGTGTGGACAGGGATGCCGGTGTCCGGGGGGAAGCTTGGCAGTCTGCCTGCATTGTTTCTGGATCAGTTATGGGATCTGGAGATCCCGGTACTGATCGAGGCGGACGGCGCCAGGAGGATGCCCCTGAAAGTCCCGGCAGCCCATGAACCGGTGATCCATCCGCGCACTACCCATGTGCTGAGCGTATATGGACTGGACGCGGTGGGGAAAATGCTGAAAGGCGTCTGCTTCCGGGAAGAGCTGGCGGAAAGGCTCCTGAATAAGAACAGGACGGAGCGTGTTACCGCAGAGGATATCGCGCTTCTTGCCTCGTCAGCGGAAGCAGGGAGAAAAGGCTGTCCGGAACAGGCGGCATACACGGTCGTTTTAAATAAGGCGGACACTGACAAGAGAAGAGAAGACGCCCTTGCCATATGCAGGGAACTGCAGGACAGGGGATGCGGCAGGGTCATCATTACTTCTGTCATTACTTCTGGAGCCGGCAGGATGCAGGACAGAGAATTATGACAGAAAAAACAGAGTATCACGGAAGGCAGGACAGACAAAAAGCATGAAAATATTGATCAAAGGGGCAGGAGATCTTGCCACGGGGATTGCTTCCAGGCTTTATGGCGCGGGGCATCAGATCATGATGACGGAAATCCCGGTGCCTCTCACAGTGCGCCGTACAGTGGCGCTGTCAAGGGCGGTCTATGCGGGATGGACGGAAGTAGAAGAGATGAAAGCATTCCGGGCGGATTCCCGGGAAGAAGCCGGGGTGATCCTAAGCCGGGGCGATATCCCGGTGATCGTTGACCCGGAGGCAGAGTGCCGGAGCTGGTATGAGCCGGATGTGGTCGTGGATGCCATCCTGGCAAAGAAAAACCTCGGCACCAGGATCACGGACGCTCCTTTTGTCATCGGAGTGGGACCGGGATTTACCGCGGGAAATGACTGCCACTGCGTGGTGGAAACAAAGCGTGGACATACTCTTGGAAATATCATCTGGAGGGGGAGCGCCATCCCCAACACCGGCGTCCCGGGGAATGTGGGAGGCTATACCATTGAACGGCTGATCCGCGCGTCCGCGGACGGGCAGGTGGAGCCCCGGGTGAAGATCGGGGACTGTGTGGAAGCAGGGCAGGTAGTTGCCGTCACAGGCGGGAAACCCGTATATGCACAGATGGGCGGGATCGTCCGCGGGATGCTCCAGGAAGGGGTATATGTTCCGGAGAATCTGAAGATCGGCGATATCGACGCCAGGGCGGAGGTATCGCACTGCCATACCATATCCGATAAGGCGAGAGCCATCGGCGGGGGCGTGCTGGAGGCGGTGAACCGGTTTGAAATCATGAAAGGCAGATATGCCATTGTCATACTTGCCGCCGGGGCAGGGACAAGGTTCGGGGGCGATAAGCTCCGGGCGCTGGTCCGGGAGAAGCCCCTCTATGAACACATGCTGGATAAGGTGAAGGCATTTTCTTCGTTTCCGGCATTCATCGTGACCGGCGACAGTAAGATCGCAGAAGACGCCGCGGAAAGAGGAGTTGTGCCTGTGTGGAACGAGGAGCCTGAGAAGGGGATCGCCAGATCTCTCCGGCTGGGGCTTGCGGCTGCCAGGAAGGCGTTTGCCGATGAGGGAAGAGAAGATGACCTGAGAGGTATCCTCTTCTCGGTCTGTGACCAGCCGGGGCTTGAGATCACGACCATGCAGAAGATATTTAATACAGCGGTCCTTCATCCGGTCAGCATCATATGCGCGGGCCGCGCGGGAAGGACCGGCAATCCCGTTCTGTGGGACCGGCGGTATTTTGCCGAACTGGAAAAGCTCACAGGAGATGTGGGAGGCCGCCGGGTCATGAACGAGCATAAGGACCGGATCAGGATCGTTGAGACTGAGGCGGAAGAACTGATCGACGTGGACAGGCGGGAAGATTTAGAAAGTCTATGAAAGGAAGAAGACTTATGATTAAGGTTCTGGTGAATGGAAAAACATACGAAGTGGAAAAGGATAAAAAGCTGATGCGTTTCCTTCGGGATGACCTGCATCTGACGTCTGTAAAAGACGGATGCAGCCAGGGCGCCTGCGGGACCTGCACCGTGCTGGTGGACGGGAAGACGACCCGCGCCTGTATCCCCATGCTCTCCAAAGTGGAGGGGAAAGAGATCGTCACGGTAGAAGGCTTAAGCGAACGGGAAAAGGAAGTCTATTCCTATGCATTTGCCACGGCAGGGGCAGTGCAGTGCGGGTTCTGCATCCCGGGCATGGTCATGTGCGCAAAAGGACTGATCGACAAAAACCCGGATCCCACACGGCTGGAAGTGGTGGCTGCGATCCGGAATAATATCTGCCGCTGCACAGGATATAAGAAGATCATTGAAGGAATCCTTTTAAGCGCCAAGATCTTCCGGGAGGATCTCCCGGTTCATGATGAGAGCGGCGCAGTCAATGTGGGGCAGGCGATCCAGAGGATCGATGCCAAGGAAAAAGTGCTGGGCACCGGGGAATACCCGGATGACATTTATCTGGACGGTATGGTCTACGGAAGCGCGGTACGCTCCGAATATCCGAGGGCAAAGGTCCTTGCCATCCACCCGGAAGAAGCCCTTGCCATAGACGGAGTCATCGGGGTGTACACAGCGGATGACATTCCGGGCGAAGTGAAGGTGGGACATCTGAAACATGACTGGGATACCATGATCCCGGTGGGGAAGGTGACGCATTATCTCGGCGACGCCATCTGCCTTGTGGTAGCTGAGACCCAGGAGATCCTGGAACAGGCGAAACTGAAAGTGAAGGTAGACTATGAAGTGCTGGAGCCGGTGCTCGACCCCTTTGAGGCAATGAAGCCGGACGCGCCTCTTGTCCATGCAGATGGAAATGTCCTGGCGCACGAACATCTCGTGAGAGGGGACGCGGACAAGGTGATCGCAGAGTCAAAATATAAAGTGACCACACACTATGAGACCCCCTGGACCGAGCACGCGTTCCTGGAGCCGGAGTGCGCGGTGGCCATGCCTTTTGATGACGGCGTGTTTATCTATTCTTCGGACCAGGGAACTTATGATACCCAGCACGAGTGCTGTATCATGCTGGGGCTGCCTCCGGAGAAGGTGATCGTGGAGAACAAGCTGGTAGGCGGCGGATTCGGCGGGAAGGAAGACGTGTCCGTGCAGCACCACGCAGCGCTGCTCGCCTATCTGACAAAGCGGATCGTAAAGGTGAAGCTCTCACGCCAGGAGAGTATCGTGGTGCACCCGAAACGCCATCCCATGTGGATGGACATCACGACGGCATGCGATGAGAACGGTTATCTGACTGCCATGAAGGCTGTTGTCGTATCGGATACAGGGGCGTACGCCTCCCTGGGAGGACCGGTCCTCCAGAGAGCCTGCACCCATGCGGCGGGACCGTATAATTTCCAGGTCATTGACATTGACGGGAAGGCGGTTTACACGAACAATCCTCCGGCAGGGGCATTCCGCGGCTTCGGTGTGACCCAGACCTGCTTCGGATCGGAGCGGAATCTGGATCTCCTCGCAGAAAAAGTCGGGATCTCTCCATGGGAGATCCGCTACCGCAATGCCATCCGTCCGGGCCAGGTGCTCCCCAACGGGCAGATCGCGGATCCGTCTACCGGAGTAGCGGAGACGCTGGAGGCAGTGAAAGAAGTCTATGAGAGCGAGCCTTACGCGGGGATCGCCTGTGCCATGAAAAATGCGGGCGTGGGCGTGGGCCTTCCGGACTGGGGACGCTGCCGTCTTCTTGTGAAAGATGGAAAAGTAGAGATCCATGCAGGGGCGTCCTGCATCGGTCAGGGGCTTGGCACAGTGCTGACCCAGGTCGTGTCTGAGACAACCGGGTTCGGCATCGAGAAGATCGTATACTGCCGTCCGAATACAGCGAATTCTCCGGATTCGGGAACAACATCCGGTTCCAGGCAGACGCTGATCACGGGCGAGGCGGCAAAGCGCGCCTGCGAGAAGCTCATGGAGGATCTGAAAGACAGCAGCCTGGAGGAATTGGAGGGAAGGGATTATGTGGGCGAATACCTTGCCAAGACAGATAAGATGGGCAGCGACGTGCCCAATCCGGTATCCCATGTGGCTTACGGATACGCGACTCAGGTATGTGTGCTGAATGAAGACGGAACGATCAAAAAGGTAGTTGCGGCGCATGACGTAGGAAAGGCGGTAAACCCGATCAGCGTGGAAGGGCAGATCGAGGGCGGCGTGGTTATGAGCTTAGGATATGCTCTCATGGAGCAGTATGAGATCAAAGACGGTTATCCGGTATCACGCTACGGCACGCTGGGGCTCTTTAAGGCGGATAAAACGCCGGACGTGGTCCCGATCATTGTAGAGAAACCCGGAGTGGACGTAGGATACGGAGCCATCGGAATCGGAGAGATCACATCCATACCCACCGCGCCCGCAGTGGCAGGCGCATATTACAAGTGGAGCGGAGATTTTCAGACAAAGCTTCCTCTGGCGAACACGCCTTATGAGAAAAAGAAGAAAGCGGTGAAATAGCCTATGGAAGAAAGCGGCAGGACTGAAAATGTCAGTGCAGAAAATCTCGGGGCAGAAAATTCCGGGGACAGGAAAATCCGACCCAGGATCAAGGTGCAGCTGACCGGTTCGGAACCTTTCTTCGGTCCCGGTGTCAGGACGCTTCTGGAATGGATCAGGGAGGAAGGTTCTGTCCGTGACGCATGTGAGAAGATGGGGCTCTCTTACAGCAAAGGAAGGAAAATGCTGGACCGGGCAGAAAAAGAACTGGGCTACACCATCGTAGAGCGCAGTCCGGGAGGAAAGAACGGAGGCGGAGCCAGGGTCAGCGGCGAAGGGCTGAAGCTTCTGGAGAAGTATGAACGCTTTGAACAAGAGCTGACAGAGACAGCGGCAGAAAAATATAGAGAAATTTTTCATTAGAATACCACATCAGTTCGAATCAGGATGGGAATTTCGGAAAGGCGGTCAAAGACCGTCTTTCTTTTGCAAAATGGAATAAACAGTGAGATTGTATTTCTTCACCATGGTTGTTATAATATATAAGGTGACGTGGAGCATCAGATGAACAGGAGGAGAAAATGTCGATACCAGTATACATCAGAAAAGAATATTTCAGGGCAGTAACTCTTTCGGACAAAAGCGCGCATATACTGGAATTCCATTACCGGCCTCAGACAGTGGATGTATATGAGAAAGGGCTTTCTGTATTCCATATGCAGTATTTTCTGGCGAGCAAGACCAAGGCAGAGATTATCGAATTCTATCTCACGGATTTTGCGCTGAGAGGGAAGGGTTATGGAACCGAGTGCATGAATGAGATCATTGATCAGCTGGGAAAGAAAGGCGTGACTCTGATCACGGCGCCGAACGGCTATGAACTGGCTCCCCTGGGCTATACAGGACCTGATCAGTACAGGGAGCTCATCGCGGGATTTTATGAAAAGACCGGTTTTACGATCAGCGGCGACGGAGATATCGCCATGAAGATACTGGACTGAAAGTCCGCTGTGGAAATTGCACATTTTCCTGATGCGAATTTAGGTAATAATTCCAAATTGACTCGAAGAGAAAAAGCACTTATACTAAACAGGTAAATCGAATACGCAAGATAGTGTGTTACTGTAAAGCAGGCATAAACTATCCTTTTTATTTATCAAGCCATCATGATTAAAAAGGATCAGTTTATGCTTTTTTTACGTGCAGGCATTAAGCCGTGCGCATATATGAAGAGATGCGTAGGAAAGCATGCTTTCCAGAGCATCTCTTCATATATGCATAGGGCGCAAGCCCGCGACCGAGATGGAGCGGAGCGGAATCGAGGTGCACGGCGGAAAGCAGCCGGGAAGATGCGTCGAAAGCATGCTGCGCGTATCCGGTAAAAGGAAAGTTCTAAAGGAGGAAACAGTATGAAAGACAAGATTTTCGGAGTTCTTCAGAGGGTAGGGCGCAGCTTTATGCTCCCGATCGCCATACTCCCGGTAGCAGGGCTTCTGCTCGGGATAGGCAGTTCATTTACTAATGCGACAATGATTGAAACTTATGGTCTCCAGGCCATTCTTGGAGATGGAACCATCCTTCACGGACTGCTCACAATCATGAGCAAAGCGGGAAGCGTGATCTTCGACAACCTGCCCCTGATCTTTGCGGTGGGAGTTGCCATCGGTATGGCAAAAAAGGAAAAAGAGGTGGCGGCACTGGCGGCTATGATCTCGTTCTTTGTTATGCATATTTCTATTAACGCAATGCTTGTCCTCAGGGGGGATATTCTCGCAGACGGCAGCATCGCGGAACATGTGCTGAGTGGAACCGTCGCAGAAATGTGCGGGATCCAGACACTTCAGATGGGCGTGTTCGGCGGCATCATTGTAGGACTTGGCGTAGCGGCGCTTCACAACAGATTCTATAAGATCCAGCTTCCGAATGCGCTGTCATTCTTTGGCGGTTCAAGATTTGTGCCGATCATCTCCACCATCGTATACGTGGGCGTGGGGATTGTGATGTATTTTCTGTGGCCGTTCGTGCAGGAAGGGATTTATGCGCTGGGAGGACTTGTGACAGGAACAGGGTATTTCGGTACATTGATCTTTGGTATTATCAAACGTGCCCTGATCCCGTTCGGGCTGCACCATGTGTTCTACCTTCCGTTCTGGCAGACCGCGGTAGGCGGCACAATGGAGGTGGCAGGACAGCTCGTGCAGGGAGGCCAGAATATCTTCTTTGCGCAGCTCGCAGATCCGAACACAGTGCATTTCAGCGCGGATGCGACAAGATACTTCTCAGGAGAGTTTATATTTATGATTTTCGGGCTTCCGGGAGCTGCGCTTGCAATGTATCGCTGCGCAAAGCCGGAAAAGAAAAAACAGGCAGGAGGGCTTCTGCTTTCAGCGGCTCTGGCATGTATGCTGACCGGTATTACAGAGCCTTTGGAATTCTCTTTCTTGTTCGTTGCACCGATGTTGTTCGCGGTACAGGTGGTGCTGGCCGGTGCGGCATATATGGTCGCCCATATCCTGAATATTGCAGTGGGACTCACATTCTCCGGCGGATTCCTTGACCTGTTTCTGTTCGGTATTCTCCAGGGAAATGAGAAAACGAGCTGGATGCTGATCATTCCGGCGGGCATTATTTACTTTATCCTCTATTATGTGATCTTTACATTCCTGATCAAGAAATTCAATCTAAAGACACCGGGACGTGAAGATGATGATGCAGAGACAAAGCTGTTCTCAAAGGCGGATTACCAGGCAAAGCAGGGCGCGGCGGGAAGCCAGGCAGGCCCCGGCAGGGCAGCCGGCGATGAGAAGAGCGTGCTGATTACCAGAGGACTTGGGGGCAAAAAGAATATTTCGGATGTAGACTGCTGTGCAACAAGGCTGAGATGCACAGTAGTAAAGCCGGAGCTTGTAAATGAGGACATCCTGCGCGCAACGTCTCCTTCCGGAATTATTCGGAAAGGACAGGGGATTCAGGTTATCTACGGCCCATCTGTGGCAGTGATCAAATCGAATCTGGAAGACTACCTGGAGACAGCGCCCGATGAGGAATATATCCGGGAACAGACAGATGATGCCAATGGCACCGCGTCAGACGGACCGGATGCAGGAAGCAGCACGGCTGATAACAGGGAAAGCAGCGCGGCAGCGGGACTTGAAGGCGGCGGGAAAGTGAAGAAGGTTCTTTTAAGTCCGTTCAGCGGAGATGCTGCACCGATTGCCGAGGCGTCTGATGAAGCTTTTGGCGGAAAAATGATGGGCGATGGTTATATTGTAAGGCCCGAGGAAGGAATAGCTTATGCCCCGGAAGACGCAACGGTATCTTTTGTGTTCCCCTCCAAACATGCAGTAGGGCTCATGGGAGACGACGGAACGGAATATCTGCTCCATATTGGTGTTGACACGGTGAATTTAAACGGAGAAGGTTTTGAAACATTTGTAAAAGACGGAGATCGTGTAAAAAAGGGTGACAAACTGATCGCATTTGATATAGAATATATAAGAGAGCATGCCAAATCCGATGAGTGTATTATTGTATTCACGAACCTTCAGGAAGGTGAGGAAGTCCGGATGACAAAACCGGGGAAAGTGTCAAAGCTGGATGAGGCAGCTGAGATCATTTCTTTGAACTGAGGATGAAGCTTTATCCCCTGCTCTCTGCCGCAGAAGCGGCAGGGGCGGGGGATTTTGTCACCAGATGAGGAAGTGTATCTGCAGATACAGGACAGATGGGAGCAAGATATGTATCGGATTATAAAAGTATTGAACAATAACGGAATCCTTGTGTATGATAATGATACGAAAAAGGAAATGATCCTTTTGGGGAACGGGGTGGGATTTGGTAAAAGGCCTGCTGAACAGATCGCACATCTGCCGGGGGCAAAGATGTATTCTCTTGTGACCAGGGAGAAGCGGCAGTCCGTCCTGCAGGTGGTGAATGGGATTCGCCCGGAATTTATTGAGGCAGCGGGGAGAATTATTGACGAGGCGGAGAAGATATTTAACAAGGTCAGCCGGGACATCCTTCTTCCTATGGCAGATCACATTGCATTGGCGGCAAAACGGGCGAAAGAGAACCGCCAGATTCCGAATCCTTTTACTCCGGACATCCGGGTACTTTTTGCCAGAGAATATGGGGCGGCCTTAAAAGGAAGGGAAATCATCAGACAGATGACAGGATATGAGATCTCGGACGATGAGGTCGGATTTATTACGCTGCATATCCATGCAGGCCTCTCTGACGAACAGGTGTCGGAAGCGCTGGAGACTACCCGGATCATAGATGAAGGTATCGCTATGATCGAGCAGGCGTTCGGACAGAAATTTGAAGAAGATTCTCTTGCATATACAAGGCTTATGAGCCATTTGTACTACATGGTGGCAAGGACGCGGAAAGGGGAGTCGGCGAAAGCGGATTTCAATGATTTTATATTTGCCAATTATCCGAAAACAGGAGAAGTGGCAGAACGAGTCTGTGACTATATGGGCATGCAGCTGAAGAAAGAAGTGGCAGCAGAGGAGATCGGGTTCCTGGCGATTCATATTCAGAGAGTGATTGATCCTGATGCAGTGTAGGGGAAATGGCGCCGGGATCAGAATACAGGCATAAATAACAGGCAGAAATATAGGGAGACTGACATGTACAAGATACTGATAATCGAAGATGACCTGCCCATGGCGCAGGCGATACAGAAAGAGATGAAGATGTGGGGAAATGAGGCACAGTACGTGCAGGATTTCCGGAATGTATTGACGGAGTTTACGGAATATGATCCCCACCTTGTTCTTATGGACATCACGCTTCCGTTTTACAACGGGTATCACTGGTGCAGCGAGATTCGTAAGATTTCCAACGTGCCGGTTATATTTATCTCGTCTGCGTCGGACAATATGAATATTATCATGGCAGTGAATATGGGCGGGGATGACTTTGTTGCCAAGCCTTTTGATTTAAGCGTGCTCATGGCAAAGGTGCAGGCAGTCTTAAGGAGGACATATGACCTGGCGGGGAAGATCCCGGTGCTGGAACACAGGGGCGCGATCCTCAACCTTTATGACACGACGCTGACCTATAACGGAGAGAAGATCAGCCTGACCAAGAATGAATTCCGTATCCTGCAGACCCTGATGGAGAACAAAGGCCGGTTGGTGAGCAGGGATACTCTGATGACCAGGCTGTGGGAGACGGATAATTATATAGAAGAAAATACCCTGACCGTCAATATCGCACGGCTGAGAAAGAAGCTGGAGAAGGCGGGGCTTACGGACTTTATTACCACGAAAGTGGGAGAAGGATATATCATACAGCAGGCATAACGGCCGGAGAAGGAGGAAAAGATGAAGCGTTTTTTCAGATATCTGTATGACTGCCGTTATGTATGGGTGTGGGCGGTCTTTTGCAGCGTGATCTTTGCAGTCGTATTCGCCCTGTACGGGATTAAGATGGAGGCAGTGTGGTATCCGATCCTCCTTTCCGCGCTGTTGGGGATCGCCATGCTGATCATGGGATTTGTCAGGCGGGGGAGAAAGCACCGCGAGCTGGAAAGGGTCAAGCTCTCCGGAGAGATCCTTCCGGATATTTCGGACATGCTCCCCCGGGCGGGAAGTCTTACCGAAGAAGATTATCAGACGCTTCTGTTAAGGATGGAAGCTGCTTATAGAGAGAAAAAAGGAGAATGGGACGCAGCCAGGCAGGACATGAACGATTATTATGCCACGTGGGTGCATCAGATCAAAGCGCCGATCGCGGTTATGAAGGTGCTGCTGCAGCAGGATGATACCCCTGAGAACAGGGAACTCTCGGCGGAACTTTTCCGGGTAGAGCAGTATGCGGAAATGGCGCTCACATATGTCCGGCTCGGGGAAGGGGCATCAGATCTGGTGATCCAGGAGTACGACCTGGATGCGATCATAAGAAAAGCCATCCGGAAATATGCAGGGCAGTTCATACGCAGAAAGATCCGCCTTATATATGAAGGGACGTCTGCCCGCGTGATCACGGATGAGAAGTGGCTTGCCTTTATCATCGAACAGCTTCTCTCCAATGCGGTCAAATATACATCCGAGGGTTCTGTGACCATATCCGTAGATGACAGGAAACATCTTGCGGTCACGGACACCGGGATCGGGATCTCGCCGGAGGATATGCCGCGTATCTTTGAGAAAGGATATACAGGCTACAACGGCAGGCTGGATAAGAAGTCCACGGGCATCGGGCTGTACCTGTGCAGGGCGGCGGCTGACAAGCTGGGGCACAGACTGACAGCGGAATCTGAACCGGGAAAGGGCAGCAGGTTCGTTATTGATCTGGAATCGTATCCATTCCGCGCGGAATAAGGGATATTACAATAATGTCACATAGGACAGTCAGAATGTCACAGGATTCGATGTCGGCACTCTGGCTGTCTTTGCTATACTGATTACAGTCCAAAGAGAGTGCGCATGTGGCGCGCGGGATAATGATCAGTAAAGGAGGAGCATATCATATGGCTGTTTTGGAAGTAAAGAACTTGAAGAAAATATACAGGCCCCGTTTCGGAGGAAATCAGGTGCAGGCGCTTTCCTGTGTGAATTTCTCAGTCGAGGAAGGGGAGTATGTGGCAATCATGGGAGAGAGCGGATCCGGTAAAACCACGCTTTTAAATATCATGGCTGCCCTTGATAAGCCGACAGAGGGAGCGGTCTGTCTGGACGGGAAATCTCTTGCTGAGATCAAGGACAAAGATATTTCAGAGTTCCGCCGGGACCATCTGGGCTTTGTGTTTCAGGAGTTCAACCTGCTGGATACATTTAATGTAAGGGACAATATTCTCCTGCCGCTGGTGCTCAAGGGGATGCCGCATAAGAAAATGATGCAGTGCGTCACGCCCATTGCGGAAGAGCTTGGGATTGCGTCTCTGCTTGATAAGTATCCTTATGAGATCTCAGGAGGACAGAAGCAGAGAGTGGCAGTGGCAAGGGCGCTGATCACGGAGCCCCGGCTGATCCTTGCGGATGAGCCAACAGGCGCGCTGGATTCCCGTTCTACTGATGAGCTGCTGTCCCTGTTTGCCAAGATCAACGGGAAAGGGCAGACCATACTCATGGTGACCCATTCGGTAAAGGCGGCGAGCCGCGCGGGGAGGGTGCTCTTTATCCGGGACGGAGAAGTGTACCATCAGGTGTACAGGGGCGCTATGTCGGATGAACAGCTCTACCAGAAGATCTCCGACACGCTCACAATGCTTGCGACAGGTGGTGACAGGCGATGAGGAGAGGATTCTATTTAAAGCTGGCAGCGGAAGGGATTTCGAAAAACCGCAAATTCTATTTCCCGTATTTTCTGACCTGCATCTGCATGGTCATGATGTTTTATATTGTGGCGTACCTGTCCATGAGCGCGGACTTTTCAGGGGTGTTCGGCGGCAATATGCTTCAGTCCATGCTTGGGTTCGGGGTGTTTGTCATTGCGATTTTCTCGTTGATCTTCCTGTATTACACGAATTCATTTCTGATCCGCAGGAGACAGAAGGAATTCGGGCTTTACAATATTCTGGGCATGGGCAAGCGGAACCTTGTGAAGATCCTTCTGTGGGAAAATGTACTGACAGCAGTGATCTCCATCGGCACGGGGCTTGTATTCGGCATCCTCTTCTCAAAACTGGCAGAGATGGCGGCAATGAAGATCCTGGGCGGGCAGACAGGATTTGAGATCCATGTGGCGTTCCAGCCCATTGTGTGGACGGTTGTCCTGTTCCTTGCGATCTTCCTGCTGCTCGTATTTCGGATGGTGGTCTCCATCTTCCGGCTGCGCCCGGTGGAAATGCTGCGCAGCGAGAGTACGGGAGAGAAGCCGCCGAAGGCGAACTGGCTGCTGGCGCTTATCGGCGCGGTACTGCTGGGAGCTGCATACTATATGGCAGTGGCAGTGCTTGATCCCATGACAGCGATGGTGTTGTTTTTCCTGGCAGTGGTCATGGTTATCCTGGCGACGTATCTGCTCTTTATCGCAGGATCTGTGGTATTCTGCCGGCTGCTTCAGAAGAATAAGAAATACTATTATAAGACAAGGCATTTTATCTCCCTTTCTTCCATGACTTACAGGATGAAGCGCAACGGCGCGGGGCTTGCCTCGATCTGTATTCTGTCCACCATGGTGCTTGTCACGGTGTCTTCTACGATCTGTCTGTTCGCGCAGGCAGAAGACGCGGTGAGCAAACGGTATCCTCAGGATATTTTCATACGGCTGGGGACTAACGGAGGGGCAGCTCTGAACGAGCAGGATGCAGAGGCTTATATCAGCGTGGCGGAGGGAGTTCTGGCGGAACACGGGGAGGAACCGAAAGATCTTCATGATTACCGCATGTACAGCCTGGATGCATATCAGACGGGTTCCGACTTCCAGATCGACCTGAACCAGGTGCCGCAGATCGGGCAGGATAATGGTGAAATCCGGGGAGTTTACTTAATCCCTCTGGAAGATTATAATGCTATATCCGGCAGCGGGGCCGAGCTGGGAGACAACGAAGTGCTTATATATCCATATAAGATGGATTACGATTATGATACAGTGAGCTTTCAGGGGTTTGATGCGTGGAAGGCAGAAAAACTGGATTCCGAGCCTTTCCTGATCGGGGAGGCTGACGCCAATGCAATGGGCAGCCTGTTTGTTGTAGTCCGGGATATCTCTGTGATGGAACAGATGTGCCAGATTAAGAATGAATCCCTTGCCGGAGAGTGGACTTCCTCGATCCAGAGGTGTTATGGATTTAACTTAGACTGCGGGGATGAAGAAGAGTCGGAAATCTATGACGAGATTACTGACAGGTTCTCATGGATAAACAGCGGCGCAAATTGGTACACTGAGTCAAAAGCGCAGAGCAGGGCAGAGTATGTGGCCATGTACGGCGGGCTGTTCTTCCTGGGGATCCTGCTGGGCGCGGTGTTCCTCTTCGGGACCGTGCTGATCATGTACTACAAACAGATTTCAGAGGGATATGAGGACCAGGGCCGATTTGATATCCTGATGAAGGTGGGAATGAGTCTGAAAGAAGTAAAACAGAGTATTAATTCCCAGGTGCTCACTGTGTTTTTCCTTCCGCTTATCGTGGCAGGCGTGCATATGGCATTCGCCTATCCGCTGATTGCCAGGATCCTGAAGCTGATCTCCGCGGGAACAGATGAAAAGCTGTTTCTCCTTGTGACCGTGTGCTGCTACCTTGTGTTCGCGCTGTTCTATGTGATCGTATACTGGGTCACTTCAAAGAGCTACTACACGATCGTCAGCGCAAGGGAAAAGAACAGGTGATGCCGGGCTGATTAGTAATATTCG
>DXCD01000194.1 GCA_019116185.1 Candidatus Mediterraneibacter stercorigallinarum | reverse complement strand
AGGCGACTTCGGAATGAGGCTTAGTAAAACTTAAAATTCGGAACTATGCGTTGAAATTGGCAGAGGGATTGTCTGAGACGAAGTCGAGTTGCCCTCTGCCAATTTCTGTTCTTAGCATAGTTCCGAATTTTTTAGTTTTACTTGCCTCGTGGAGCGGAGCCGAAGCCAGCCGTACACACGATCTGAATACGTCTTCGACATCCCCGCTTCACTGTTTTCGTCCAATTTGCCCATCCTCGGGTGCCCCGGCAAATCCAATTTCTACTCTGTCAGTCCTTCTGCCTTGATGACTTCTACCACGCTGTCCACATATTTCTCGCAGATCTCGTCTGAAGCCGCCTCTACCATGACGCGGATCACGGGCTCTGTCCCGCTCTCGCGGACAAGGATGCGTCCCTCGCTTCCAAGCTCGTCTGCCACTTTCTGGACTGCTGCCTGTACAGCCGGGTTTTCTCTTGCAGTCTTTTTATCTTTTACGCGGACATTTTTCAGCAGCTGCGGGAAGATCTTCACTTCATCAGCCAGCTTGCCGAGTGTCTGCTTTTTCTCAAGGATGACTTCCATGAGCATAAGGGATGTAAGAATACCGTCGCCTGTCCTTGCATGTTTGCTGAATATGATATGTCCGGACTGTTCCCCGCCGAGCACATATCCGTTCTTCAGCATATTTTCATATACATATTTGTCGCCCACTGCTGTCTGCTCGTATTTCATGCCAGCCTTATCGCATGCTTTATAGAGTCCCAGGTTGGACATTACTGTTGTAACAATTGTATTATCCTCAAGGCGCCCCTGCTCCATCAGATATTTTCCGCAGACGTACATGATACGGTCGCCGTCTACTACATTTCCGTTCTCATCGACCGCGATACATCTGTCGGCATCTCCGTCATAGGCGAATCCGACGTCCAGCTTCTTTTCTTTTACAAATTCCTGAAGGACTTCAATATGGGTAGATCCGCAGTTTGTATTGATATTCGTTCCGTCTGGTTCGTTATTGATCACATAGGTCTTTGCTCCCAGTGCGTCGAACACGCTCTTAGCGATGGCAAACGCACTTCCGTTAGAACAGTCAAGACCGATTCTCATGTCATCAAAGGAACGGGTCGCCAGGGAGATCAGATGGCCCATGTAGCGATTTCTTCCTGCCGCGTAATCGATTGTCCTTCCGATCTTTTCTTTTGTAGCAAGCGGGAGTTCCTCTATCTCGCCGTCAATGTATGCTTCGATCTTTTCCTCTACTTCTGCCTCCATTTTATGTCCCGCGCTGTTGATCACCTTGATTCCGTTATCATAGAACGGATTGTGGCTTGCCGAGATCATGATGCCGCAGTCAAAATCCTCTGTTCTTACAACATAGGAAACGCTCGGTGTCGTCGTAACATGAAGGAGATACGCGTCCGCTCCGGATGCAGTCAGTCCTGCAGCCAGCGCATACTCAAACATATAGCTGCTTCGTCTTGTATCTTTTCCGATCACGACTCTTGCCTTGTGCTCCTGTCCGAAATACCATCCGAGATAACGGCCTACTTTAAACGCATGCTCCACGGTAAGGACGACATTCGCCTCGCCGCGGAAACCATCTGTCCCAAAATATTTACCCATAGTAATCTACCTCTTGATCTTCCATAATATTTATGCCAAAGCCGGGCTGTTCATCCCCTGCCCTGACATATTCACATTATATTACTATTACAGAACAGTTACAAGTATTTCTTTTTTGTTACGTATTTACAACAGATATTTTTTAGAATATACTGTAAAAGGCTGACCGGGGAGCTTCCGGCTTCCCACAGTACCGGCCCGTTATTGAAACTGTTTGCTGAAAGAACGATTGATTAAAGATTGATTAAAGAACTTTATATCGGAGGATTTTTATGATAAAACTGATTGCAAGCGACCTGGACGGCACGCTGCTCCAGAACGGCGCGCAGGAGCTGACACCGCGGGCGATAAGGCTGATCCGCGAGATAACACAGAGGGGAATCCACTTTGTCGCGGCCAGCGGACGCCAGTATGATAATGAACGCCGCATATTTGACGAGATCAAAGACGATATCTCATATATAGCAGAAAATGGTTCCCTGTGCATTCATCAGGGAGAAGTGATCTCCCGGGGGATCATTCCGGACGGTCTTGCCCGCAGGATCCTGGATGAGATCAAGAAGCGTCCGGGATTTGAGATCGTCGTATCCCGCCAGGATGCCTGCTACATTGAAGACAATGATCCGGAATTTGTGGATCATATTGTTAATGTAATGCATAACACCACAAAAATCGTTGACGATGTGCGGAATGTAGAAGGACCGATCCTTAAGATCGCAATCGCCAACATGACTTCTCAGGATCTGCTCGAATATCTGAAGCATCTGCAAGAAATGTTTGCATCTGAGATCAAAGTTGTGACATCCGGTCATGTCTGGATCGACTTTATTGTGCCTGACTGCAATAAAGGCACCGCCCTGAAGCAGCTCATGGATCTGTTTCAAGTGATACCTGAGGAATGCATCGCATTCGGAGACCAATACAATGACGTGGAGATGCTGGAACTTGCCGGGAAGAGCTATGCCATGGAAAACTCAGCTCCCGGTATCGCAGAGCACGCTGACTGTGTAACCGCTTCTGTGGAGGATGTGCTCGAAGAGATATTAGCATCTTTATAATTTTCCTTGATTCACTATATCATCCTGGGATGCGCCGCTCCCTCCGGAGCGGGCATCCGGGATATATTCAGATTCCCGGGACAGTACTCACACCCGGAATTTTTTCTGCACCTCTCTTGCGAATTCCTTTCCCTTAAAGATCACCAGACCGATGAGAAACAGAAGGCTTATGCCTGCGCATATGACCGAAGGGTACGGAACCGTGACTACACCTGCCAGAAGGAGGATGAACGGGATCAGCCCGAACGCCCCTGCCTGCACCAGATAAAACAGGTACTCCGATGCTTCCATCCTGCATGCAGCGGACAGAATCACCATGGAGAGCAGAGTCACCAATGACGCCAGAGGAATGACAAAGTCCGCAGACCAGCCATGCCAGCCGGTAAACACATCCCACAGCACTGACCCGGCCGTCACGATAACAAGCTGCCACATGCCGTTTTTCAGAGGGTTTTTCCGCTTGCGGAATCCCACCATGATGAGCAGCCATGTACAGAACACTCCCGCGGTCACATATCCTGCCCACCATTCTCCCGGAGACAGCAGATAGTTGAGCATCCAGCAGATCACGACCGCCGCGGTGCATGTAAAGGAAAAGATGCGCAGCCCGGTAAGGGCTGTCCGGGATGGTTTCTCATTATATCCCGGGAAATCACTTTCTTCTATATGACTTGCGATCCCTTCCTTTTTCAGAATGCTCACAAAGTTCCGGCAGATATTTGAATTCAGGATCTTCGATGTAAATCCAAGGACCAGATCATCCCCGTAAGAACAGGAACACAGCTGAAGCTTGTCTGTGCTTGCAAAGAATCCAAACCGTTTGATATATTTTCCATACTCCAAAGGCATCTGGATCCGTCCGATATTCGAGTACACTGCTGTCACGCTGCGGCCGCCCAGCGTTGTCCCTGCAAGCAGGAATAAATTTTTGATTTCCAGCGGCACTGCCCTGAGGAACGGATTCTTCTCCAGACGGACAAGGTCATTCATGCGGCAGGATATTTCCTTCCTTAGCGCCTCCTTGCCAAACACATCTTTCATCTTCCTGATCACGTCTTCCAGCTTCGCATTTTCTCCCAGGTCATGCGCAGTCTCAATCCAGCTCCAGAAATTTGTCATGGAATCTGAAGGGAAGAAATTCCTTAAATTCACAGGAATCATAAGCGACACCGGCCTTTTCAGCCTGCTTTTCGGTATTTCTTCATAAATGGCATAGAGGAATGCCGCCGCCAGAAATGCGGTAACTGACACACCGTATTCTTTCGCCCTTCTGTGCACCTCCCCGGCAGAAAGAAGGATTTCCGTAATCTCCATCTCCTCCTGCTCCAGGCGTTCTCCTTTCAGCTGAAATGCAGGCCTTGACTTTGCTCTTTTCTCCTTTGCCCCTGTATAATACTGTGAGAAACTGTCCTCCTCATAATCATTCTGGGTCAGTTCTTGTCCGCCGTCAATCTCGGGAATCGTCTCCCCGGGATGAGCGAGTATCAGATAATTACGTACAAGCTCTTTTAAAAAATTCATGGCCCCGGTGCCGTCAGTCAGCCCGTGGAATACTTCAAAATTGATCCGTTTTTTATAATATGTAACTTCAAAGAGCAGCTTTTTCTGATCCGGGACATAGATCCGGCTGCACGGAGGCCGGCTTTCCGGATGCACCAACGCCGGGATGTCTCTTGGTTCCATGTAGAACCAGAACAGACCTTTTCTCAGGACTGAGAGAAAAAGCGGGTATTTCTCCAGTGTCTGTTCCAGCGCCCTCTGCAGAAGTTCTTCCTGCACGTCCTCCTTCAGCATACAGTAGAACCGGAACACCCTTGTATCCTTCTTTCCTGTGGCCGCGGGAAATGCCTGGGCGGCGTTATCCAGCTTTCTCCATCGTCTCTGTTTCTTCTCATTCAAGCCCGATTCCTCCTTTCAGGGCTGCTCCTGGTCCTGTGCTCTCTCTTTATCCAGCAATGCCTGCTCCACGCTCAGGAACCGGTTAATATGCCGGAAACTCTCCTGCACATACAGATGCTGGATTCCCAGGGCAAAGTACCCGTGCAGAGCTCCCCGGATCCGCTCCACCCTCACCCGGCAGCCGGCAGCCCGAAGTTTCTGCCCATAGTCTTCCCCTTCATCTCTCAGCGGGTCAAACTCCGCCGTCAGGATGAGCGTGTCCGGAAGCTGAGAGAAATCTTTGGCAAGAAGAGGCGCGAAGTAAGGATTCTGCCTGTCCTCTACTGTCCGTGCGTAAAGCCTCACATAATCTTCCATCTTTACACTGGTCAGCAGATATCCGGTTCCGTTGGTCTGTACGGATTCATAAGGTGATTCCTCTGTATAGCAGTTATAGAGCGCCGGATAGATCAGGACCTGGCGTTTCGGGGAAAACTCACCGGTATCTCTCGCCCGCATGCACACAGCCGCCGCCAGGTTGCCTCCCGCGCTGTCCCCCATCACAGTTATCTGATCCGGGTCGATGCCCGGCAGGACCTGCCCGCCATACACTGCCTTTGCGACTGCATAGCAGTCCTCAAAACCTGTGGGGAATTTATGCTCCGGGGCCAGCCGGTATTCCACAGATATGACGAGCCGGCTGGTGGACTGCGCCATCCGGGAGCATACCCTGTCATAAGTCTCCACGCTCTCCGTGGTCCAGCCCCCTCCGTGGAAAAAAAGGATCGCCCGCTCGGCTGTCACCGGCTTCTCGTCTGTCATTAATTTCTCATCCGGGAAATACAGGCGCACCGGTACTTTATATGTATCGTTATAGATTTCTGTGTCCAGCTTTTTCCCGAAAATCCGCATGGGATCCAGTTTCTTCAGGTCCGCCAGCCGCCTCGCCGCCTCTACCTCGATATTTCCGTAAGACAGCGCCTGGAGGACCGCTCTCATCGCTTTTGTCATCACAGCCTCATTTCATCTCAATGACCGCGTAAGGTCTTTTGTTTTCGTCCCGCAGTTCTGTCACGATCCGCCCCTGGTCTTGTGCGACTCCCGGGTAAATAATGTCTCCCAGCACGGCGGATTTCTTGTAATCCACTCTGACCTGCCGCACGCTGATATCCCCTGAAAGCATTTCCAGAGCCATCTGTACATACTGGCAGTTATTCACATGCTCATTTGTATCAATGTGATATTTTCTCACCGGGAACGGCTCCCGGTCCTCAAATACTTCCGGCACTGATATCTTCCTGTCCTCGTAAGGCATGTCCAGCGGCTCGTTCACACCGTACGGAGCGATATCTTCCTCTGCCGGGCGGCAGGGACGTCCCTTCTCAAGATCCATGAACACCCAGATCGAATTCGCACAGGCGATCCTTCCGCCTTCCTCGTCCTTCATATAGAAATTACGGTTTCCGAAGAGCCCTTTGAATTCCGTAGCGAATGTCCCTGTGGTGATCTTTTCATACAGTTTCGGGTATCGATCGATAATGATCTGCCAGTAAGACAGCACCCATGCCTTCTTCTTCAGCTTGAGCCGTTCCATCCCGAGCCCGATTGACTCGGAATGGAATGTACTGCAGTCCTGGAAATAATTGATCAGCGCGGGCAGGGTCATGGTCCCTCTGTGGTCGATCTCGCTGTACCTCACTCTGCCGCTGAATTCATAGATATTTTTATTATCTTTCACCATCTTGCAACACCTCTGTCTCTCTATTGTTCTTCCGTCTGCGCCACATAATCATAGTCAACTGTGATCACACACTCATATCTGGAATCCACATTCTTGATCCGCTCTGCAAGCCGCAGGGGCAGTTCATCTCTCGTCTTCTCGTCATAGTCGATCGGAATGACCATGTCAAAGATCAGATTGCTCTGAGCCTCCCCGTGGACAACACGGAAATCATGGATACTGCATGACGGATCCAGTTCTTCCAATATTTGTTCCACTTGTTTTCGTATACGCAGCACCCTCTCGTCTTTCATTTCCACAGGATCCATATGGATCACAAGGAAGAGTCCCATCTGTTTCGCTGCCTCGCGCTCGATCCGGTCGATGATTTCGTGGGACTGTTCAATGTCCACGTCGTTTGGCACCTCCGCGTGGATAGACGCCATGCTTCTTCCCGGTCCGTAATTATGTACGATCAGGTCATGAGTCCCTTCGATCCCGTCATAGCTTTCCACGAATTTTTTTATCTGCTCGTATACTTCCGGGTCAATCGCCTCGCCGATCAGCGGCTCCAGAGTATCCCTGGCAATCCCTATGCCTGCCCACATGACGACAAGGGCTACCCCCGCTCCCACAATCCCGTCGATATTGATCCCTGTCAGCCCGAAAAAGAGGATTGAAAGGATGGTCGCTCCCGTGGTGACCACATCTCCCATTGAGTCTGTAAAGACTGCCATCATTACTTTAGAATTGATCTTCTCTCCCAGCTTCCGGTTAAAGAGCCCGAGCCAGAGTTTTACCGCGACAGAAAGGAGCAGAATAATCACAGACACTGTCTGGAAATTCAGTTCTTCCGGATTCCAGATCTTGCCGAACGAATCCTTCAGGAAGGTGAATCCCACCTCCAGAACGAGAAAGGATACGATCAGCGCCGCAATATACTCGATCCTCCCGTGGCCGAACGGGTGATCCTTGTCCGCCGGCTTTTCTGCCATCTTCACTCCCACAAAGCTGATAATAGACGAGCCCGCGTCAGACAGATTGTTAAATGCATCCGCCGTGACGGACACGCTGTGAAGCACCAAGCCCACTACAAATTTCACTATAAACAGAAAAACGTTGCAGAAGATACCCACAATGCTGGCGAGCACCCCATATGCCGTCCGCACGGATATCTTCTCCACGTCTTTATAATCCTTTATAAAATGCTTTACTAAAAATTCTGTCATTTCTATGCCTTCTACCAGAAGTACCAGCTGATCTTAAAGTCCGATGTAGCTGTCACCCTGGAATACTCCTCTTCCGTCAATACATTCTTAAGCTTCTGCTTTCCCTCGTCCGGCACGACCGCGTTTGTCGTGTCCAGGAAACACAGTCCCGGATAGAGCACGCACCACCAGTTGTGCCCTTCCGCTGCCCCGATCTCTATACGCAGGGCTTCATAATTTCCCGCCGGAAATGTAACATCCCCGTAACTTTTATCCGGGAACCAGCAGGTCGTGACCGCCGCGCTTACAGGATATTCCGCGCCATCTGCTGCCACGGTCTCCCTGCTGACCTCCTCGATGGCGTCAATGTTTTTCCGCATCCACGCCCCGGTCTCAGCCGCGTCAGCCATCTCCGGCATATTCTCATCCAAAAATGCCAGCACAGCATCCCTTACCTTCAGCTTCAGCGCCTGGTCTTCCTCGCTGTCACTGTTGGCAAGCACATGGAACCGCAATACCTCCCGCGCCAGATGCTCCTGCATGTCCGCCTGCGCCGCGGCATCCACTCTATGGCTTATCATTCCTGTAAGCAGCACGGATATGCACACTGCAAGAAACATGATCATACCCGCTGCATTTCTCTCCATCTTCTGAATATATGTCCGCTCCATATGTATAACCTCCAAATCTTTGTCCGTGATATTTGGAGTATAGACAAATATGGCGGGAATATACAGAAGATTCTTTATTCTTCGTCTCGATGCCGCAGTGTTCCCACCACGGTATCTACCTGATTATTGATATGCTGCCCTGTGATCTCGGTTGCCTTCTGTTTGTCATGTCCTTCGATTGAAGTAATGATCGCCTGATGTTCTGCAAGCAGCTGGGGATAGCATTCTTTCTTTTTCAGATATTCGATCCGGTAGCGGTACATCTGCTCTCTCAGATTATTCAGCAGCTGGATCAGCCTTCCATTGCCGGTGGCTGTAAAGATTACATCATGGAACGCCTCGTCTGCCTGTGCGATCTGCGTAATATCGTCACTGTCCAGCACATCCCTGAAATGGTCTGCCGCCGCATGAAGTTCTTTGACCTGATTCTGATCAATCCGGTCACAGGCAAGCTGGACTGCCAGTTCTTCAAGGGCACAGCGCACTTCCAATACGTCCCTGAGATTTTTCTCCGTGATTTCCGCTACTTCGGCTCCTTTTCTCGGGATCATCAGCACAAGGCCTTCCAGCTCCAGCTTGCGGATCGCCTCCCGGATGGGCGTACGGCTCACCCCAAGCTTGTTGGCAAGCTGTATCTCCATAAGCCGTTCCCCGGGTTTTAATTCCCCCCGCAGTATAGCCCGCCGCAGCGTGTTGAAAACCACATCCCTGAGCGGAAGATATTCATTCATGGTAACTTCAAAATCAATCGGCATCCTGATTCCTCCTCACACTGTGTATACTGGTCACATACACCTGTCTGGTCAGCGACTTTTCTCTGATGCGCCTCTGTGCCTCCCTGGCGTCGGCCCTGCTTTCAAACAGCCCGAACACGGTCGGCCCGCTCCCGCTCATCATGGCGTTGAGCGCGCCGGAGCTCTTCATTTCCTGTTTGATCTGATCGATCACCGGATGCATGGGAACAGTCACATCCTCCAGCACATTTCCCATGCACGCAGCCACCTGTTTCAGACTGTTGTTCTTAAGTCCTTCAATAATTCCGTCAATATCCGGGTGTTCTGTGATCTCTTTTGCATCCAGCGCTTCATAAACCACCTTTGTGGAAACGCTCACCGGAGGCTTGGCAATGAGCACCGTGCATTTCGGCATTGCGGGCAGGACGCTCAGCTTCTCGCCAATCCCTTCCGCCAGAACAGTTCCTCTCATAATACAGTATGGAACATCCGCGCCCAGCCGGACGCCACGGTCCATCAGATCCTTCTGCGACAGACCGAGGCGGAACATACGGTTCATCCCAAACAGCACTGCCGCCGCATTGGAACTGCCTCCCGCAAGTCCCGCTGCAACCGGGATATGCTTATTTAATGTAATCTTTATCCCTTCCGTGATCTGAAACTCTTCTTGTAAGAGCCGGGCGGCTTTGTATGCAATATTGCCGTCTCCTGTGGGAAGAAAACTCAAGTTAGATACTGTCGTAATCCCCGGCTCTGCTGTCTTTTCCAGCTTTACTTCATCGTACAGATAGATCGACTGCATAACCATCCTTACATCGTGATATCCGTTTTCCCGTCTTCCAAGTACATCCAGCCCCAGATTGATCTTTGCCAGTGCTTTCAGTTCAATCTGCTTCATCCTGTGTCCTCCATCATTTTTCTGAATATTCTGAATATGGCGGTCAAAGGGGTCAGGCACCTTCCAGAAAGGGTCTGACCCCTTTGAGCCTTCTGTATCTTGTATACATTATACTTATAGTATACTCACATTTTCTTTTAAAATCAACAGTTTATCCCCCTGTCTGACATTTTCATTTTCCATGCCATTGATCTCCATGATCCCCTCAACCGTGGTCATATATTTCTTTGCAAGGCTCCACATATCTTCTCCTTCCTGAACGATATGTCCCACGATTCCCGGCCGATCGGCCGCTGCCTCTGTATCTGCCGGCCTCATCCGCGCATCTGTGATCATTTCCAGCGGAATCTGCCTGCGGAGGAAAACATCAAATGCTAGCACAGCCTTTACCTCAACGGCTTCATTTCCGGCCAGTGTCACGGCCAGCTGCTCCACATGGCTGGAAAGGCTGCTGTCCGCGCCGTCCGGCATCTCCGGGTATTCAATAAGATAGGAAAAAGGAACAAGTCCCTGCCAGCTTCCGTACGGCTCCATATCGTCTCCCCGCAGGTACAGGAAAGAAAGGTGCAGGATTCCTTCGACGCGGATGCCATCATCTGTATGCTGTTCGCTTTCCATCTGAATACTCCCCTGGCTGTGCAGGATCTGGAGCACATCTTCTTTCAGCTCCGGGAGCGCCAGCCGCTCGGACACCTTGCATCTGGACTGATTCTGCATCAAAAGTTCTTCGCACACCACGTCACGGGTGTCAAATTCACACACCTGTTCCAGTGAGTACATATCCCGCAATATTTCGTTTTCCTCTTCCTCGTAAATATTCATTCTCAGCGAGAGTGTCGCCTCAATGCCAAGGATCCGCATCTCTCCGTCCTCATCCAGCCGGACATCCACAAGCGTATCCTCCAGGGAATGCCGTATGTGATGATACATTCCCTCTGTCACGCCCTCGCAGGAAATCCTGCCCTCATAGGGCACATTCTGCTCGATCCAGTCTGCCTTTTCATCCGCTGACAGATACATGCAGAATACCTGCAGTTCTCCCCGGAGCAGTATCTCGTCCGGTCCCAGCCGGATATCCAGCTTCCTGCTGCCGACATCTGTAAGCAGGACCTGCCCGATGCTCTCTTTTGTCCCCGGCAGGATGATCTCCTCCTTGATCCGGTATGTATCCTTTCTGGAGACCGCCAGCTTCAGCAGGTTTAATTTCTCCATCTTACGGTAAACCGGAATGTCGCTCTCCACATCCACGGTCAGCTCCTCATCCCGGAGACGCTCTCTTCCGATCTCCATCTCCGCCATCACCCGAAGGCTCAGTTTTCTCGAATTCACGACTGAACCGGTAAATTCCGTCCGCATGTTCCGGATAAAAAATGTCTCGTTCCCGTCGCTCTCCGCATAGACCATTTCCTCAAAGGGCAGCTTGCCTTCCAGCACTGCCGGTTTCGGGTCCCCGGACGCAGTCATATAAAGGATCCGGAAATACACCTTCCCCGTGGCCTTCACATAGTTTTCCACGGGGCGGATATCCTCCATCCTGCATTCTGCGCTTCCCTGTATGATCCGCTGTACATCCTCTTTCTGTTCCGGCACATTATAATCCTCGTCCAGATAAAACTGGTCGAAGATACTCTTCCCCTCCTGCGTATAATGGATCGGCCTTTTGATCAGTTCCATATCTCTCCTCCTGTCGCTCTTCCTGCAGATTCAGTCAAATAAAACATCTTTTTCAATATATTCCAACTGTACAACCACATAAGGAAATGTAGCAGTCTCTTTTGTCTCTTCTCCCTTCTCCGGTCCTGACAAGTTCGTATTGATGCAGACTGTGTCCTCTGTCTCATACAATTCCGTCACCTTCACGCTGTACCCCGTGGTGGGCTGCGCCCCATATCCCTCGGCAATATAGAGCTGCCCCTGGTCCGCATAAGTCAGCTTAAAAGGCGCGTTCTTCTTCTCCTCGATCAGCAGCTTGAACTCCTCGGGCACAGTGTCTTTATCCAGCACCGTGAACTCCAGGTCCCGGAGCTTCTGTTGGTTCTGCCTGCGTGCAGCGCATCCCGTCAATATGCAGAGAGCCGCGCACAAGACGATGCCGCCTGCCGCGAACCGCCTGTGTCCGCGGCGCTGCCCGGGCACTATGGTTCCGCGCCTTTTCCCTGTCCATTTCATTTTCTTTTCCCCGCAGTATTTTCCCTATAATCATATGTGATACGCCGGGGAAATATTCTCTCCCGGCAAACGGCTTGTTTTTTCGACACTGCCGCTGTATAATTGAACTCACACGCTTTATAACTATTATGAAAGAAAATGGAGACCAGCATATGATTCGTTTTATCTGTATCGTAATCTTTTTAATCCTATATCTGATCCTGACGATCCCTGTTCTTCTTGTAGAATGGATCATCGGCAAATTCAATCCGTACGCACGTGATATCAGCTCTCTCCGCATCGTACAATGGGGGTTTAAAGTTATCCTTTGCATGGCAGGCGTAAAAGCAACTGTCATCGGAGAAGAAAATATTCCTGACGAGCCGGTGCTCTTCATCGGAAACCACCGCAGCTATTTTGATATCCTTCTGACATACAGCAGATGCAGGAGGCTGACCGGTTATATCGCAAAGAAAGAAATGGAGCGCTACCTGGCGCTGACTTCCTGGATGCGGCGGGTGTACTGCCTCTTTCTTGACCGAAAAGATCCGAAAGAAGGATTAAAGACCATCCTCACGGCGATCGATTATGTCAAAAAAGGAATCTCTATCTGTATTTTCCCTGAAGGGACAAGGAACACCGGGGAAGAACTGAGCCTGCTGCCCTTTAAAGACGGCGCGTTTAAGATCGCGACCAAGAGCGGCTGCGCGATCGTGCCGATCTCCATGAACAATACGGCAGAAATATTCGAAAACCATTTCCCCAAAGTAAAAAAGACCCATGTGGTCATCGAATACGGGAAACCGATCTATCCTGATCAACTGGATAAGGATACCAAAAGACATATCGGAGATTATGTAGAAAATATCATACGGGAGACCATACACAAAAATGCAGAGTTCGTGTGATAGCAATCTGGTTTTGCCGGGGAGACTTAGATGAAGTAAATCATCCGAAAACAGCAGAGAATAATTTCATAACGTATTCGGGGATGGGGATGTGTGGCTCGGCTCCGCTCCAGAATCCGGGAAAGTATAAAGGGAAGGGAACACGGTTAAAAGCAATTTTCAGAGCAGGCAACTCCGCTTTGCGTCAAACAATCCTGCTCTGAAAATTAACACCGCGTCCCCTTCCCTTAACACTTTCCAACGGATTCCTCCAAGTCACCGAATCCACACATCCC
>DXCD01000193.1 GCA_019116185.1 Candidatus Mediterraneibacter stercorigallinarum | reverse complement strand
GCCGTGCTTCCTGCCTTTCTAGACTTTCCCAGATTACGGATCAGGAACCGAAGCCACACATCCGCCCTCTGCGAATACGTCTTGAAAAACCCCGCTGTTTCCGGATGATTTACTCCATCAAAGTCTCCCCGGCAAATCCAGATTTATTTACCTCTTGAAATGATCGAACATATGTGCTATCATACAAAAAAGAACATATGTTCTAGTGACGAAAAGAGGTAATATACAATGCAGGACAGGATTCAGAAAGAAATTCCACTTTACGAAAAACTTAATATTCTATCTGATGCGGCAAAGTATGATGTCTCCTGTACTTCGAGCGGAGTGGAACGCCGGGGCGACGGGACCGGTATGGGGAACTGCCGGAAAGCCGGCATATGCCACAGCTTTTCTGCGGACGGCAGATGTATTTCCCTTCTTAAGATCTTGTTCACGAATGAGTGTATTTACGACTGTAAGTACTGTATTAACCGGTCTTCTAATGATGTGGTGAGGACATCCTTTACCCCGGATGAGGTGTGTACCTTGACGATGGAGTTTTACAGGAGAAATTATATCGAGGGACTTTTCTTGAGCTCCGGAGTGTTAAAGAGCCCGGACTATACGATGGAGCTGATCTATGCTGCTTTGTATAAGCTGCGGTATGAATATAATTTTCAGGGGTATATTCATGTGAAGGCGATCCCGGGAGCAGATCAGAGGCTGATCCGGATGACCGGATATCTGGCAGACAGGATGAGCGTGAACATGGAACTCCCCACAGCGGAAAGCCTGCGCCTTCTGGCGCCTCATAAGTCCAGAAAGAATATCCTTGCGCCCATGAGGCTGGTTCAGGAAAAGATGAAAGAGAACCGGCAGGAGATCACAGTGTACCGCAGCGCGCCCCGGTTCGTGCCGGCAGGGCAGAGCACCCAGATGATCATAGGCGCTACTCCTGAGACGGATTACCAGATTCTTCGGGTGACAGAATCTTTGTATAAGAAGTTTGACTTAAAACGCGTGTTTTTTTCGGCTTTTGTTCCGGTCAATGAAGATAAAGCGCTGCCGTCCATCAGGGAACAGGGACCGCCGCTTTTGAGGGAACACAGGCTTTATCAGGCGGACTGGCTGCTGCGCTTCTATCATTTTGAAGCGGATGAGCTTCTGGATGAAGAGAACCCGAATTTTAACGTGCTTCTTGACCCGAAATGCTGCTGGGCGCTGAAGCATCTGGAGACGTTTCCGGTAGAGATTAACAGGGCGGACTACTATACCCTTCTCCGGGTGCCGGGTATCGGATATAAATCGGCGGGACGGATCGTAAAGGCGCGGCGGCTTGGCAGCCTTGAGTTTGAAGACCTGAAAAAGATGGGCGTGGTGCTCAAAAGAGCTCTGTACTTTATCACCTGCGGCGGGAAGATGATGTATCCTGTACGCATAGACGAAGATTATATTACAAGGAACCTGCTGAACACAAAAGAAAGGCTGCCGGAAGGCGCGGACGGGATGACGTTCAGGCAGCTGTCACTGTTTGATGATATGAATTTAAGCGGGGTGAATCTGAAGTGAGACAGATTTATATATGTACAGATACGATAACAGGCCTGTATTCAGCGCTCCACGACGCGTGGAAAGAATGCAGGGACGGGGATGCCGGCATTGAAGTCCGCGGGAAAACGCAGCAGCAGCTCTTCTGTGAGTATCGGACTGTTGCAGAGTGTGAACAGAAAGCAGTGCGGCTGGAACGGATGATAAAAAAGTATCTGGGTTACAATGCATACTGGGATATTTACCATGCGCTTCTGTCTGATGATGAAGAAAAGGGAACAGCGGTCTTTAAGTCAATGCAGGAATCCAGAAATATCAGAGACAGCCGGAAGATCATGGACCACCTCGGGAATCCGGATGTGGCGAAAGTATTCGCCCTGAGCAGGAGCGTGTCCAATGAAGCGCATATGTATGAAGAGTTTATCCGGTTCCGCGAACTGGATAGTGGGATCCTTTTCTCAGAGATTACGCCGAAAGCGCAGATTTTGACATGCGTTGCCGACCACTTTACAGACCGTTTTCCTCTTGAGAACTGGATGATATATGACAAAACGCATCAGGTCTTTCTCGTCCACAGGGAAAGAGAGCAGTGGGGGCTTGTGTGGGGAGAAGCGCTGAACCGGGAGGCAGCGGACGCGGTTTCAGAAAAAGAAATGGAATATGAAAGGCTCTGGAAAGGATTTTTTGACTCTATTGCCATCAAAGAGAGAAAAAATCCCAGGTGCCAGCAGAATCATCTGCCGCTTCGGTACAGAGAAGGCATGCCGGAGATGTCCCGGTGACGGTAATCTTTCTGTAATCCTGGCGGTGAATGCGTCTGCGTATTTTGACCTGCTCTTGCATAAAGCGAAAAATAAGATTATGATAAAAGCATCATTGTGAAAAGGCGGAAACATACATTTGGAAGAGCAAGTAAAGACTGTCAGGATCTCTGTACGCAGCCTGGTCGAATTCATCCTCCGGGAAGGAGATATCGACAACAGGAGCGCCGGCGGACCGGATAAGGATGCCATGCTTATGGGCGGGAGAATACACCGCAAGATTCAGAGAAGCATGGGATCCGAATATCATGCTGAGGTAAGCCTGAAGATGTTGGTCCCGTGTGGAGAGTTTCAGATCCAGATAGAGGGACGGGCAGACGGAGTTATTATAAAAGAGCATAAGACAAAAGACGGAGGAGGGAAAGAGCCTGATGGGGAACCGGACGTGATTGTGGATGAGATCAAGGGGGTCTTAAGGGAACTCTCCCATATCGATCGGCCGGTGAATGTCCATCTGGCGCAGGCAAAGTGTTATGCATATTTTTATGCAGAACAGCATGATATTGACAGGATCGGCGTCCAGATGACATACTGCCATCTGGATACAGAAGACATACGAAGATTTAATGAAGTATATACAAAGCAGGAACTGAAAGAATGGTTTGATGATCTGATCATACAGTATGAAAAATGGGCGAGATTTCAGATCGAGTGGAAGAAGAAAAGAGACAGTTCCATCCGGGGACTGGAATTTCCTTTCACTTACCGTGCGGGACAGCGGGACGTGGCCGCGGCAGTTTACCGGACCATCCTGAGAAAGAAGAAGCTGTTCATTCAGGCTCCTACGGGAGTAGGCAAGACGATATCCACGGTTTTCCCGGCGGTTAAAGCTATAGGGGAAGGACTGGCGGAGAAGATCTTTTATCTGACGGCAAAGACCATTACCCGGACTGTTGCTGAACAGGCATTTTGTACGCTGCAGGCTCAGGGACTTCTTCTGAAGGTCATTACGCTGACGGCGAAGGAGAAGATCTGCTTCTGCGAGGAGACGGTCTGCAATCCGGATGCATGTCCTTATGCAAAAGGACATTTTGACCGGGTAAATGACGCGGTATTTGACATCATCACAAGCGGGAATGAGATCGACCGCAGCGCGGTTGAAGAACAGGCGCACAAATACAGGGTCTGCCCCTTTGAGCTTTCCCTTGATATTTCTACCTGGGTGGATGCGGTGATATGTGACTACAATTATGTGTTTGACCCGACTGCTCATCTGAAACGGTTTTTCTCGGAGGGGAGCAGCAGTGACTACATTTTTTTGATCGATGAAGCCCATAACCTGGTAGAGCGGGGAAGAGAGATGTACAGCGCCAGTCTGTATAAAGAAGATCTTCTCGAAGTGAAACGTGCCATCCGATCAGATTCACATGCACTGGCAAGAAAGCTGGAGGATGTCAACAAACTGTTCCTGGCGCTGAAGCGGGAGTGCGAGAATTATACCATTCTGGACAGTGTGTCTCATATTGCTTTAAAACTCATGAACCTGCTGACGGAGATGGAAAACTTTTTAGAGAGACCGCTGGATGATGATAAGCGGGAACTGGTACAGGATCTGTGCTTTCAGGTTCGTTCTTTTGTTAATATTCATGATATCATGGATGAAAACTATGTGATCTACTGTGAACTGAAAAAGGACGGCCGATTCATGGTAAAGCTTTTTTGCGTAAATCCGGCGGTGAATCTCCAATCCTATCTGGAATATGGAGTGGCGGCAGTGTTTTTTTCGGCGACTTTGCTGCCAATCCATTATTATAAGAAGCTTCTTTCTGTTGAGAGGGATGACTATGCGATCTATGCGGAAACATCTTTTGCAAAGGAAAACCGGCTTCTTTTGATGGGGACGGATGTAAGTACCAGGTATACGATGCGCAGTGTTTCTATGTATGAAAGAATCGCCAGATATATCATCAGAGCAGCCGAGGGAAAAAGAGGGAATTATATGGCGTTCTTTCCTTCCTATAAAGTAATGCAGGAAGTGTATGCCTGTTTCCTGGAACAGGCAGTGGGGATAGATTCGGTGATCCAGTCCCAGAATATGAGCGAGAGCGCCCGGGAAGAGTTCCTTTCTGAGTTTGAGGAAGAAAGGGAAGAGAGTCTGGTGGGATTCTGTGTCATGGGAGGGATCTTCTCGGAAGGAATCGATCTGACGGAGGACAGGCTGATCGGCGCGGTGATCGTGGGGACGGGACTGCCTCAGGTATGTAATGACAGAGAGATTGTGAGGAAGTATTTTGAAGATCATGGAATGGCGGGATTTGATTATGCGTATCTCTATCCGGGGATGAATAAAGTGCTCCAGTCCGCCGGCAGGGTCATCCGCACGGAGAAAGACAGGGGCATGATCCTTCTGCTGGACGACCGTTTCCGGCAGAGACAGTACCGCGAGACCTTTCCAAGAGAATGGGAAGGCATCCGCGCATGCAGCGCGGACAGCCTTCCCGGCTATCTGGAAGAGTTCTGGAAATAGCTGAGGAATTCCAATGAGGCCCTTGACAGAGGAAGATGTTCATTGTAAGCGATGGCAAGTTCACGTTCGGGAAGCTCTTCCTTTGTCTGGAGCTTAAAGATTCCCTTTTCTGAATCAGAGATGCAGTAGTCCGGGACAAAGGCAATGCCCAGGCCAATTCGTGCCAGGTCGATCAGAAGGTCATTGCTCGTCAGCTCAATTTCCGGCACCAGATCCAACTGATGCTGTTGGAAGACCTGATGGAGAAATTCGTTCGTTGTGCTGTTTTTGTCCAGCATCAGAATGGGATAGCGCAGAAGCCGGGCAAAGGACAGTGTCTCCCCTTGAAGATCAGAGAATGTGTTTCCAGCGATAAATACGTCACGGAATTTTTTGATTCGTATGACAGAGGTAGCTGTCCCAAGATGATGATTGGGATAGTTGACTACGATCAGGTCTACCAGTCCGTTCTGCAGAAGCTCTGCGCATTTCATGGAAGTCTGATTAATGACTTTGATGTGTGCTCCGGGGAAAGACTTGTGAAAACGTTCCAGGTACGGGATCAGGAAGTACCGGCATATAGTGTCGCTGGCCCCGATGCGGATCTGGCCGCCGGTGGAGGCGGCATCCAGAAGCTGGGTCTCTCCCTTCTGGATCAGGTTCATCGCAGGCTCAATATGGCGCATGAGGATTTCGCCTTCCGGCGTGAGCTGTACCTTCTTTGTGCTTCTTATAAAGAGTGTCTGGTCCAGCTTGCGTTCCAGTGTCTTGATAGACTGGCTGACAGCAGACTGAGAGATAAAGAGACGCTTGGAAGCCTCTGAGAAATTTAAAGTCGAAGCTACATGATAAAAAACTTTATACAGTTCATAGTTTATATCGATCATTATTAGACCTCCTAATAAATATTGGTTGTATTATAAGCTAAATGAAAAGAAAAAACAATATTGCTGTTGAAAGGATTATATTATAATGGAAAAAAACGTTAAGAAAAATACCGCTATGGCCAAAGTACAGTGTCTGGCGGGAGTGATCCTTGCTTTTTCTGTCATAGCGGCAGTGTTGATCACAAGTTTTGAGATTGCCATGTATTCTGATTTCAGCGTGTATCAGAAGGAATATGAGAAATATGACGTACTTTCAGAACTTGATATGACTATGGAAGACGCTATGTATGTGACGCATGAGATGATGGCATATCTGAGAGGAGACAGGGATACGCTCTCGGTGATGACTACTGTGGAAGGGGAGGAACAGGATTTTTTTAATGAGCAGGACCGCTTTCACATGGCAGAGGTAAGAGATCTGTTTATTGGAGGGCTGAACATCCGGACAGGTGCGTGCATAGCGGCAGTGCTGTGCCTGATCTTTCTTTTGGCGACCCGGGCCGATATCAGGAAAATCATCCCAAGGTCCTACCATGCGGCACTTGGAATATCCGCTGCGGCAGCAGCGCTTATCGGCATTGCGGCGGTCATTGATTTTAACGCGCTGTTTGTACAGTTCCATCATATCTTTTTTGACAATGACCTGTGGCTGTTTGATCCGGCGACAGACTATATGATCCGTATGCTGCCGGAGGGACTGTTCTATGATTTTGTGATCAGGATTGGCGTAATTTTCCTGGGAATACTGGCTGTCCTTCTTGTTTTCAGCCTGATTCCCGGCTATCTTTCAAAGAAAAAGAAAAGTGATTAGTCTTACTTATTATAAAGTTTAATTATATTAATTATACTAATGATGTAAATTATGGTACGATACAAGCAGAGACTATCAGCAGATGATCTGTGTGCGGGAAAGCATACAGCAGGAGGTAAAGGAGACTTATATGAGTAATGTAAAACGTGTGTTTGTAGAGAAGAAACCGGAATTTGCTGTTGCAGCAAAGGAGTTAAGGCATGAGATCCGACACTATCTGGGGATCCGTGATGTGTCCGGAGTCCGCGTCCTGATCCGGTATGATGTTGAGAATCTTTCGGTGGAGACGTTTGAAAAAGCGTGCAAAGGCGTGTTCGCAGAGCCGCCTGTGGATATCCTCTACAAAGAAGAATTTCCGATGAAAGAAGGGGAGCGCTGCTTTTCTGTGGAATACCTGCCGGGACAGTTTGACCAGAGGGCAGATTCGGCAGAACAGTGTGTCCGTTTTATTAAAGAAGATGAAATGCCGGTGATCCGGACCGCCGTGACTTATGTGATCGAAGGGGACATCTCTGATGAAGAGTTTGCAGCGATCCGCAGCCACTGCATCAATCCGGTGGATTCCAGAGAAGCGCAGGAAGAGAAGCCGGACACCTTAGTTACAGTGTTTGAGGAGCCGGAAGACATCAAGGTGTTTGATGGTTTTAAGGATATGCCGGAGGCAGAGCTCAAAGAGCTCTATGGTTCTCTTGGACTTGCTATGACATTTAAGGATTTTATGCATATCCAGAATTATTATAAAGGCGAGGAGCACAGAGATCCGACGATGACAGAGATCCGTGTCCTTGATACTTACTGGTCGGATCACTGCCGCCATACGACTTTTTCTACGGAACTCAAGGATATCAGTTTTGACGAGGGCGATTACAGGAAGCCTATTGAAGATACGTACAAAGAATATTTAAAAGACCACAGTGAGATTTTTGCAGGCAGGGAAGATAAATTCGTCTGTCTGATGGATCTTGCTCTTATGGCGATGCGCAGACTGAAAAAGGAAGGAAAGCTTCAGGACCAGGAAGAGTCTGATGAGATCAATGCATGCAGTATTGTTGTGCCCATCAAAGTGGACGGCGTGGAAGAAGAGTGGCTGATCAACTTTAAAAATGAGACGCACAACCACCCGACAGAGATCGAGCCTTTCGGAGGAGCGGCGACCTGTCTGGGCGGAGCGATCCGCGATCCGCTGTCAGGGCGTACCTATGTGTATCAGGCGATGCGCGTGACCGGCGCGGCGGATCCGACGGTATCCGTGAAAGATACGCTCAAAGGAAAGCTTCCGCAGAAGAAGCTTGTCCGCGAGGCTGCGCATGGCTACAGTTCTTACGGCAACCAGATCGGTCTGGCAACGGGTCTTGTCAAGGAGATCTATCACCCTGACTACGTGGCAAAACGTATGGAGATCGGCGCTGTCCTGGGAGCGGCTCCGAGACGGGCAGTCATCCGCGAGAATTCAGATCCGGGAGATATTATTATCCTTCTTGGCGGAAGGACCGGACGCGACGGCTGCGGCGGCGCAACAGGATCATCAAAGGTCCACACAGAGGAGTCCATCGAGACTTGCGGAGCGGAAGTCCAGAAAGGAAACCCGCCCACAGAGCGTAAGATCCAGAGACTTTTCCGCCGCGAGGAAGTGAGCCGTATCATTAAGAAGTGTAATGACTTTGGCGCGGGCGGTGTGTCGGTTGCTATCGGCGAGCTGGCGGACGGCCTCCGCGTAGAGCTTGATAAAGTGCCGAAGAAATATGCCGGACTGGACGGGACAGAGATCGCGATCTCTGAATCCCAGGAGAGAATGGCAGTTGTGGTAGATCCGAAGAACGTGGCAGAGTTCATGGCATATGCAAAGGAAGAAAACCTGGAGGCAACCGAGGTTGCGGTAGTGACAGAGGAACCGAGACTTGTTCTGATCTGGAGAGGACAGGAGATTGTAAACCTGTCAAGAGCTTTTCTTGATACCAACGGAGCTCATCAGGAGACCAGCGTGGAGGTGGAGATGCCTGAACGCGCGGGAAGCCTGTTTAACAGAAAAGAAGTGGGTGACGTAAGAGCAGCATGGCTTGAGACTCTGAGCGATCTGAACGTATGCTCACAGAAAGGCCTTGTGGAGATGTTCGACGGATCCATTGGCGCTGGATCTGTGTTTATGCCTCACGGAGGGAAATATCAGCTGACAGAGACACAGGCAATGGTTGCGAAAGTGCCGGTTATGACAGGCAGCACGGACAGCGTGTCCATGATGAGTTATGGATTCGATCCTTATCTGTCCAGCTGGAGCCCGTATCATGGAGCAGTTTATGCAGTAGTGGAATCTGTGGCAAAGATCGTTGCAGCAGGCGGTGATTATCAGAAGATCCGTTTCACATTCCAGGAATACTTCCGCCGCATGACAGAGGATCCGAAGAGATGGAGCCAGCCTTTTGCAGCCCTGCTTGGCGCGTATGCCGCGCAGATCGGGTTCGGGCTTCCGTCTATCGGAGGAAAGGACAGTATGTCAGGAACCTTCCAGGATATTGATGTTCCGCCGACACTGGTATCCTTTGCAGTGGACATGGCAGTAGAGAAGGATATCATTACGCCGGAGCTTAAGAAAGCAGGAAATAAGCTTGTATGGCTGCGGATCAACAGAGATGAGTATGATCTTCCTGTATATGATCAGATCATGGAGCAGTATGGGAAATTTACAGAAGATATCAGGGCCGGCAGGATTGTGTCCGCATATGCCCTTGACCGTCACGGCGTGATCGCGGCAGTGAGCAAGATGGCGTTTGGTAATCATATGGGCGTGAAGATCGAGCACAACATGGACGCCAGAGATCTGTTTGCTCCTGCATTCGGCGATATCATCGCAGAGGTGGAGGACGGCCAGGTTGGAAACCTGCAGATCAGCTATACAGTGATTGGTGAAGTTACTGATAAGAATGGATTTGAGTACGGCAATGTGCAGATCAGCATGGAGGAAGCGCTGAGCGCATGGACAGGAACTCTGGAGGGCGTGTTTGCAACCAAATCCGCAGAAAGCTCAGATAAAGCTGTGGAGGAAAAATTGTATGATGTTTCCGGCATTCACATCTGCAGCCATAAGATCGGGCAGCCCACAGTATTCATACCGGTATTCCCGGGAACGAACTGCGAGTATGATAGTGCGAAAGCATTTGAGCGCGCAGGAGCGAAAGTGACAACCAGGGTATTCCGCAATCTTGACGCAGAGGATATCCGTTCTTCGGTAGAGGAGTTTGAAAAAGCCATTGGCCAGGCACAGATGATCATGTTCCCGGGCGGATTCAGCGCGGGCGACGAACCGGATGGATCTGCCAAGTTCTTTGCGACCGCATTCCAGAATGCGAAGATCAAAGAGGCAGTAGAAAAGCTGTTAAATGAGAGGGACGGACTTGCCCTGGGTATCTGCAACGGCTTCCAGGCGCTGATCAAACTGGGACTGGTGCCGTATGGCAAGATCGTGGGACAGGCAGAGGAGTCTCCGACCTTGACATACAATACCATCGGACGCCATATCTCCAAGATGGTATACACGAAGGTTGTGACCAATAAGTCCCCATGGCTGCAGGAGGCAGAGCTGGGCGGAGTATACACGAATCCGGCGTCTCATGGAGAGGGCCGCTTTGTGGCAAGTGAAGAATGGCTTGACCGCCTGGCTGCAAACGGACAGATTGCAACTCAGTACTGCGATCCGGAAGGAAATATAAGCATGGATGAGGAATGGAATATCAACGGTTCTTATCGCGCGATCGAGGGAATCACAAGCCCGGACGGACGCGTGCTCGGCAAGATGGCTCACTCGGAACGCCGCGGTGATTCCGTAGCAGTCAATATTTACGGGGAGCAGGATCTGAAGATATTTGAATCCGGAGTTAAGTATTTTAAATAATGCATTTCCGAATAAGGAAAAGATAAGCATAGAAAACTAAGAATGCCCGCCGGAATCTGGCTTTCACAGCCAGGCTGGCGGGCATAGTTCATTTTATAATTTTGTATTAGAAAAGTTTATGTTTACTGCATTTGACCTTGGATTAAACTTCCGGTACGGGGGTGTATATCTTTTTTACATGATCTAACTGCGCGGACATATTTCTGAGCAGAAGGTCCGCCAGGGTGAGCGCGGTCATGGCTTCCACGACAACGACTGCCCGGGGAACGATGACAGGGTCATGTCTGCCAAGGACTTCTATCTCGGTATTTTCACCGGCAGTATTTACGGTCTGCTGTGTCCTGGCAATGGATGCGGTAGGCTTGACGGCAGCTCTCAGGACAAGGCGCGAGCCGTCGCTCATACCGCCGAGAGTGCCGCCGGAATGGTTGGTTTGTTTATGGATGACTCCGTTTTGGGCGTAAAAAGGATCATTATTTACGCTGCCCCTGGAGGACGCGGCTGCAAAGCCGTCTCCGATTTCTACTCCCTTTACCGAGCCAATTGACATGACAGCGTGGGCGAGAAGAGCGTCCAGTTTGTCAAAAACAGGCTCTCCCAGCCCGGCAGGGAGACCTTCAGCGATACATTCGATGACGCCCCCGCAGGAATCTTTTTCTGCCATAAGGGAGGCAATGTATTCTCCGGCCTGTTCTGCAACAGTGTTTTCAGGCATATAAAGAGGATTTTCGAATATTTCAGACATGTGGTAATCCTTTTCGGATACAGTGAAAGGACCGATGGATTTTGTGTATGCCATTACACGGATGCCCAGTTCTTTTAAAAGCAGAGACGCGACGGCTCCGCCTGCTACACGCCCGATCGTCTCGCGGCCGGAGGAACGTCCGCCTCCCCGGTAGTCCCGGAAACCATATTTTTCTGTAAAAGGATAGTCCGCATGTCCGGGGCGAAACATAGATGCGATGCTGCCGTAGTCTCTGGACCGCTGATCCTGATTGCGAACCAAAAGAGAAATGGGAGTGCCGGTGGTCTTTCCTTCAAATACACCGGAGAGAATCTCCACTGAATCGGATTCGTTTCGTTTGGTAGTATATTTACTCTGTCCCGGCTTCCGTCTGTCAAGATAATTCTGGATATCGTTTTCTGAGACAGGGACGCCGGCAGGACAGCCGTCGATCACCACACCAATGCCCGGGCCATGTGACTCCCCCCATGTCGTGATGCGGAATATAGATCCAAAAGTTGAACCGCTCATATATAAACTCCTTTCTATTCCTTTTCGGAATGAAACGTCTTAGGTCTGAGCATCCCATAGAGGGATGCAAGTAAAAAACATTATCATTATATAGGAAGAGGACTGGTCTTGACAAGAAAAATGCAACCTTTTTTCTAGAAGCAGAGTCTAATCTATATAGGTATGGCAGCCGGGACAGAACAGAATGTAACACTTTTTAAATAGTTTTTAAGTTTTTATGAATAGGTAAGAATTTTCTGTACTTTTTAGAACATTCGTACTATAATGTTGCCGTAATATTGTAATAGGAAAGAGATGGGCAGTCTGATGAGTAAAAAAAGAGACAGGAAACAATCGGATATACATCACGAAGATATAGAAATCGTTGACGAAAGCGCATTCGATGAAGCAGGAGAAGCACAGGAGACAAAACAATTCAAGAAGATGCAGAAAAGAACGGTTCCAGACAATGGAACGCCTGATGAAACTGCGGATGTGGAAACTGAGGCAGCAGCTGACGTGCAGGCAGCAGGAACGAATGCAGAAGAGGCAGAGAGCTGCTCCGATGAAGAGGAGACCTTCTTCGAAGAGGATGATCTGGAAGAGGAGGATTTCGAAGAGGATGATCTGGAAGAGGAGGGTTTCGAAGAGGACGGTCTGGAAGATGATGATTTAGGGGAAGAATTGGAAGAAGAGGATACAGGCAGCAAAAAAAGAAGAAAGAGACGCAGGGCAGGCAGGAAAGAGAAGAAAAATATGGGAAAGAAGCCCTGGGTCATCGCAGGAAGCATTGTAGGAGGAATTCTTGTAATTTATTTAGGAATTTCTGCCTTTTTTATCGGACATTTCTTCATAAATACAACGATCAACGGGAAGGATTTTTCAGGTAAAACCGTAGCGGATGTGGAAGCATACCTGAAGGATCAGGTCAAAGATTATGAGTTGACGCTGATTGAACTTAATAATGAGACAGATGTGATCACCGGTTCAGAGATCTCGCTGGTCTATAAAGAGGACTCCAGCGTGGAAGATGCATTGCAGAAACAGAATCCTCTTTTCTGGCTGACATCACTTTTTTCAAAGACAAGCCAGGATATACGCATCCAGGTAGACTATGATGAAAACGCACTGGAGGAGAAAATCCAGTCAGTAAAGGCAGTGACTCAGGAGCAGACAGAACCAGTATCCGCTTATCCGAAATTTGACGGGAACTCCTTTGTAGTAGAGCCGGAGGTATACGGGACTGCTGTTGATATGGAAGTCCTGACTGAAAAGATTAAAGACTACATCACAGAGTTTAATCCTACGCTGGATATGCTTGAAGAAGAATGTTACAAACTGCCGCAATATACATCCGAATCTCCGGAAGTTCAGGCGGCGTGCGATACCATGAATAAATATTGTGAGGCAAGCGTCACATATCCGATGACAGAAAATGTAGTGGTGGATAAGAATCTGATCTCCACATGGCTCTCATATGATGAAAGCATGCAGGTGACCTTTAATGAGGAAGCTGTCAGAGAGTGGATGAGAGGGTTCGGTTCAACTTATGATACGGTCGGAACCGCAAGGACTATTACTACACCGGGCGGAAAGACCGTAGAAGTCTCAGGCGGGACATATGGCTGGTCGATCGATGAGGAAACGGAGACACAGAATCTGATCAACAGTATTAAAAACGGAGAAGTAGTCACCAGAGAGCCGGCCTACGCGCAGACAGCTGCTTCCCATTCAGCCCAGGACTGGGGCAGCACCTATATTGAGGTGGATCTGTCCGCACAGCATATGTGGTATATCGTGGAGGGCAGCGTCGCGTTTGAGGCGGATGTAGTGACAGGTCTTCCTACACCAAGCAGAGCGACTCCGTCCGGAGTATATTCCATTCTCTATACAGAGAGAAACGCAACTCTGGTGGGAGAGAAAGATCCGGAGACAGGAGAACCGATCTACCGGACGCCGGTGTCTTATTGGATGCCGTTCACTTATCAGGGGCATGGATTCCATGATGCTACCTGGCAGCCCGGCTTTGGCGGAACGCTCTATCAGACTCTGGGTTCCCATGGCTGTGTGAATATGTCCTACAGTGATGCGGGAACTTTGTTCGGCATGATAAGCGCGGGTACGCCGGTGGTCCTTCATTATTAGTGGCATCAGGACAAGGATCCGGCCGGCACGTGATGTAAATTAAGAAGAAATAGTATGAGGTTAACATATCAATGTATGAACTGCTGAAAAAAGACGGCAAGGCAAAGCGTGGACGTTTTCATACTGTACACGGCACCATCGAGACGCCTGTATTCATGAACGTGGGGACAGCGGCCGCCATAAAAGGCGCTGTATCCACGGATGACCTGAGAGGGATTAAGACGCAGGTGGAACTCTCTAATACATATCATCTCCATGTCAGACCCGGGGATGAAGTTGTGAAGAAACTGGGCGGGCTGCACCGGTTTATGAACTGGGACAGACCGATCCTTACAGATTCCGGGGGATTTCAAGTGTTTTCGCTGGCATCTCTGCGGAAGATAAAAGAAGAAGGGGTGCATTTTCATTCTCATATTGACGGGCGTAAGATCTTCATGGGGCCGGAGGAGAGCATGCAGATCCAGTCAAATCTTGCCTCCACGATTGCGATGGCTTTTGACGAATGTCCGTCGAGCGTGGCGGAAAAAAAGTATATCGCTGCTTCTGTGGAGCGCACGACGCGCTGGCTGAAACGCTGTAAAGATGAGATGGAAAGACTGAACTCGCTTCCGGATACGATCAATCCGCATCAGATGCTCTTTGGCATTAATCAGGGCGGGATCTATGAAGATATCCGTATCGCACATGCGCAGCAGATCACGGAACTGGATCTGGACGGTTACGCTGTGGGCGGGCTTGCAGTAGGGGAAAGCCATGAGGATATGTATCGTATCCTCGATGCTGTTGTCCCGAATCTTCCGGAGAAAAAGCCGACTTATCTCATGGGTGTCGGGACTCCGGCAAATATTCTGGAGGCAGTGGACCGCGGTGTTGATTTTTTTGACTGTGTGTATCCGACAAGGAACGGAAGACACGGACATGTGTATACGAATCATGGAAAGCTGAACCTTTTCAATGCAAAATATGAATTAGACGATCATCCTATAGAAGAAGGATGCGGATGTCCGGCGTGCAGAAGCTACAGCCGGGCCTATATCCGCCATCTGCTCAAGGCAAAGGAAATGCTTGGCATGAGACTGTGTGTTCTTCATAATTTGTATTTTTACAATACAATGATGGAGGAGATCCGGGAGGCCATCGATGCCGGTGAATACCAGGCATATAAGAAGAGAAAGCTGGAAGGAATGCGTCAGGGACAGTAAGCAGTTCTGGTGAAAGAGCAGGTTATTCCGGTTTTAGGGCATTTTCGTAAAAAGCTCTTGAAGATTATTGTATTTTTGTGTATAGTAGTTTTATTGTGTAATGAAAGTTAGGAGGAAATCTGATTATGGGAGAAATGATTATGATGATTGTCTGGATCGCCGTAATGTTCGGGGTGATGTGGCTGCTGCTTATGCGCCCTCAGAAGAAAGAGCAGAAGAGAATCCAGGCAATGCTTGCATCCATGGAAGTGGGAGATACAGCGCTGACAACAAGCGGGTTCTATGGAGTGATCATTGATATTACAGAAGATGACGTGATTGTTGAATTCGGAAATAACAAGAACTGCCGTATTCCGATGCAGAAGGCTGCGATCGCTCAGATCGAGAAACCGAATGCAGAGTAATATACAGCAGACAGCAGGCTTGCAGAAGAGCAGCACCTGATGGCTGGAAACATCAATTTGATGTACCTGGTCATCAGGTGTTTTTTTGTAAATTTTTTGAATTTGATTAATTTCTTACAAAAATGTGAATATTGTCATATTTGCGTCCATGAATGTACAAGACAAAAAGATGAAATGCAGGTATAATTTCACATAATATTAATAAATAAGTCAATGGCAGATGAATGCTGCCGGCTAAAAGGAAGAGTGAGGTGTATATATGAAGAAAACAGTGTGCCGAAGGGCATCAGCCCTGGCTCTGTGCGCGGTTCTGGCGGCAGCATCTTTCAGCCCGCTGGCTGAAACGGCTGTGCAGGCAGAAGAAAGAGAAGGGGAACAGGATACGGCGGATAAAACTCTGCGGTTATATTATGATGAGCCGGCGCCTATCACGGGAATCGATAATACATCGCGTGATACGGACAGCGGATTCGAAGAACATTCCCTTCCTCTCGGATGCGGGTACATGGGTGTAAATGTGTGGGGAGGAACAGACACAGAGGCAATTTATGTTACAGAGAACAGTCTTGCAAATCCCTATCAGAAAAACTCGGGGAATAGTGATACGAGTAATCGAACAGGGCTGAATCTTCTGGCAAAAACATGGATTGATTTCGGACATGAGGAAGAGAAGGTATCGGATTACAGCAGAGACCTGGTCCTGGACGACGCGACAGCCCATGTGAGCTATGACTATGATGGGGTTACTTATACAAGAGAGTATTTCACAAGTTACCCGGATAAAGTCATGGTGATGAAGATGGATGCTTCAGAAGCAGGGGCGCTCAGCTTCACCCTGCGGCCGGAAGCCCCCTATCTGTGTGATTATTATCTCGAACCGGGGGATGGAATGGGAAAGACCGGGCAGGTAGAGGCTTCTGTGGAGGGAGAGGAAGGAACAATCGTCCTTTCCGGTACAATGGAATATTATCAGATTAATTATGAGGGGCAGTATCGGGTGATTCCCCAGGGCGGTACCATGGAAGCGGTTACTGATGCCGAAGGAAACGGGCAGATCCGGGTAGAGGGCGCGGACAGCGCGGTCATCCTGCTTGCAGTGGGAACTAACTATGAGATGACGCCGGAGACGTTCCTCAATCCGGTCAAGGAGAAGCTGGATCCGGACAGCTATCCTCACGAGAAGGTGACAGGCTATCTGGATGACGCGGAGAAATATAGCTACGAACAGCTCAGAGAGAGGCATGTAGAGGATTATCAGACTTATTATTCCAGGGTCGAACTGAACATCGGCGGCCAGGATGAAGGAAAGACCACGGATCAGCTGCTGAGCGAATATAAAAAGGGAACATACAGCCCATATCTTGAGGAGCTGTTTTTTCAGTACGGCAGATATCTTCTGATCGCCTCATCGAGAGAAGGATGCCTTCCGGCCAATCTGCAGGGAATCTGGAATGCATACGAAGATACACCGTGGAGCGGCGGTTATTGGCACAATATTAATGTACAGATGAATTACTGGCCGGCATTTGTCACCAACATGCCGGAATTGTTCCAGTCCTATGCTGATTTTAATGAGGCATTCAGGAAACAGGCAGAAGGCAATGCGGATGCTTATCTGACGACAACAGGTTCAGCCCTCAAAGCGCCGGACGGAACCGGTGAAAATGGATGGGCAATCGGAACCGGCGTATATCCCTACACGGCCGGAGCGCCAAGCCCGGGCGGCCACTCGGGCCCGGGAACAGGAGCATTTACCAGCATGCTTTTCTGGGACTGGTATGATTTTACAAGAGATGAAGAAATACTGGAAGAACATACATATCCGGCAGTGGCGGGAATGGCGAAGTTCCTTTCCAAGAGCCTGATCGAACAGGATGGAAAATATCTGATCTCTCCGTCTGCATCGCCGGAAAATGCCAACAATAAACAAACGGTAGGCTGTGCGTTTGACCAGCAGATGACATGGGAAAATCACAACAACCTGCTCAAGGCGGCAGAAATATTAGGGAAAGAAGATGATCCGATTGTTCAGACCGCAAAAGAGCAGATCAATAAACTGGATCCGGTAAATATCGGCTATTCAGGTCAGGTTAAGGAATACCGCGAAGAGAATTATTACGGAGAGTTCGGCGAGGCCCAGCACCGTCATATTTCCCAGCTGGTGGGCCTTTATCCGGGGACATCGATCAGCCGCAATACACCGGCATGGCTGGATGCGGCAGAGATCTCCCTTGAGAAGCGCGGACTGGGTTCGACCGGATGGTCCATTGCCCACAGGCTGTGTGCCTGGGCAAGGATCGGAGACGGTGATGTATGTTATCAGGAGCTTCAGCAGCTTTTGAAAACAAAGATCATGGACAATCTCTGGGATACACATCCGCCGTTCCAGATCGACGGAAACTTCGGCGCTACCGCGGGAATCGGAGAGATGCTTCTTCAGAGCCATGAAGGCTACATTGCTCCGCTGGCAGCACTTCCTTCCGCTTGGGCGGACGGAAGTTATCAGGGCCTGCTTGCGCGCGGGAATTTCGCAGTAGACGCAGAGTGGTCGGAAGGGACAGCGACAGAATTCCGTATTACAGCACAGTCCGGCGGGAACTGTACAGTAGATTACCCGGGACTGAGCGATGCAGTTGTCAGGACCGAAGACGGCGGGAAAGTCAGTGTTACTGCAGAGGGGCAGGACAGGATTTCATTTGATACGGAAAAAGGCCAGACATATGTGATCTCTGATATTCCGGCTGTAAAAGATCCGGAAGCGCCGTCAGGCTTACAGGCAGAAAGCAAAGAGCTGGGAATGGAGCTTACATGGAGCGGCAGTTCAGACGCTGTCAGCTATCGTGTTTATGAGGCGGTAAACGATGCTCCGGATTATACGCTTGTAGCGGATGATGTAAAAGAGACAAACTATCTTTACCCGGCAGACGATATGGCAGCAATAAAGGCGGAAGACAGAGTGACCATGCGGGTGACAGCGGTCAGCGCCGACGGCAGGGAGAGTGAAGGCGCGACAATGCAGATCCTTCCGATCACCGCGCCGGATGAAGTGAACGGGTATCAGATTTCTGACACAACGCTCCAGCTGGTGATCAGCGAGGTAGATGGAGCTGACGGATATGTCGTGTATAAACAGAACGGAGAGAGCTGGGAGAGACTCTATCAGTCGGAATATACCACTGTATATATCGAGAAAGAGGATGACAACGCTGTCTATGCGGTGAGCGCGGTCAGCGGCGGCAGAGAGAGTGGTATGACAAAAGCTGAGTTCCGTGATTCGGCCGAGCTGGATAATATTTTATTAAACAAGCCGGTAACAGTTACAAGCGGACAGAGCGTTCATTCGAGCTATCCGCCATCCCTGGCGGTCAACGGAAAAGCAGATCCGACAGATTCCAGTGACAGGATCGCTGTAAATGGGGACAGAAGCGGCTCCTGGACAATGGAGATCGATCTTGAAGGAAGTTATACGCTGCAGACGCTCTCCATCGTAGAGTGGAAAAACGGAGAGGGAAAGACGCGTTCAAAAAATACGACAGTAGAGATCCAGACTCCGGATGGCAGCTGGGAGACCGTGGAGAGCGGGTTTGCCTGTGTCTGGAACGGGACAAAAGAGGTTGATATGCAGCAGAAAGAAGCTGTGAAACTGCGCATTACATTCAACAACGAAGGAGATCCCGCAAAATATGCGAGCATCACGGAAGTGATGTGCTCGGCGGTAATGCCGGATCAGGCGGACAAACTGGAATTATTCCAGGCGCTGCAGGAGATCGCGGGACTTGACTTGGATAAGTATGTATTAAGCGATGAGAGAAGAGAGCTCCAGGCAGCACAGACTGAAGGAGCCGCGCTGCTTGCGGATATCACGGCAGGGCAGACAGCGGTGGATGCTTCGGCGGAAAGAATCAAAAATGCCGCAGCCGCATTTGAAGAAAGCGGCGCCGCAGAAAATATTATGCGGGGACAGTCTGCCGAGGCAAGCGCTGCCTCGCAGAACGAGTCAAGCTATCCGGTGGAAGCTATGGTGGACGGAGACAGCTCTACCCGCTACGCAGGAAATGATTTACAGAATTCCCTTACTGTGACAGTGGAGCTGGATGGGGTTTACAAGATCAATGCTCTCTATATTCAGGAGTTCCTTGAGAAAAACGACGGATATAAAACACGCGGGGATGAGACAACGGTCGAAGCGCTCTGCGGTGGAGAGTGGGTGACCATTGTTGAAAAACAGTCTCTCAAATCTGAGCCGGATCAGGACGGGCAGTCTCAGGGAACCAATATTTTTACGCTGGAGAAGCCGGTGAACGCAAGCGCGCTGAGATATCAGTTTAAAAATACGGATGCCCAGAAAAGGATCACGATTTATGAACTTCAGGCATCAGGCTCGCGGCTTCCGGCTGTGACGGAGATCGGGGAGATACCGGGAATCACTGTAAAAGAAGGGACGGAATTCGCCGACCTTGGTCTTCCGGAGCGGGTTACCGCAAAACTGGATGACGGGACAGCGAAAGAACTGTCGGTAAAATGGCTGGAAGACGGATATCAGGCAGATGTGCCGGGCAAATACACGCTGAACGGCGAGATCACGGTGGGGGAGGACCTTCTGAACCCGAAGAATGTCACCGCCTCAGTAACCGTGACCGTGGTCTCATCCGTGTGGGAGAGACTGGACGCGGCCATCAGCAGCGCCCGGGAGAAAGATCCGGAAGATTATACACAGGAGAGCTGGGACGCTGTCCAGAAAGCGCTGGATGCGGCCCAGGCTGTAAAGAATGCCCAGCAGCCCAATGACCAGGATGCAGAAAACGCGGCAACAGCGCTGGAGCAGGCGCTGGACGCCCTTGTCAGGGATGTGGACAAAACGGTTCTTTTAGAGAATCTGGAAACAGCGGAAAAGATCCTGGAAAACGAACTGGAGAATCATTATACAGCCGAAAGCTGGAAGGCGCTGGCAGATGTGTACGAAGAAGCAGAACGGGTCTATGCTGATAATGATGCGGACCAGACAGTGATCGATCAGGCGGCGGAAAAGCTGAAGGGCTGCCTGGAAGGATTAGAGAAACGGCCGGAGATTGAAGAACTGGAAGCGCTTGTTCAGGAAGCCGGCGAGCTGGATAAAGAGCTTTATACAGAGGAGAGCTGGAATAATATGACGGCAGCGCTCAATAACGCGCGGGCGGTTCTTTTATCTGAGAATGCGGATGAGGAAACAGTAAAAGATGCGGCAGAGGCACTGCGTTCAGCGCTGGAAGCGCTTCAGGAAGCCGGCGAGCCGGAAGAACCGGGCGGTTCAGACCCGGGAGATACAGATGATACCGGGAACGGCGGACCCGACCAGGGCAGCGGTGACCCGAACGATGGAAATCAGAACAGCGGGGCTCAGGATAATGAGTCCGGCCATGGGGAACAGGAGGCGGTTCAGACCGGAGATCCGATACATGCCTTCGGGATGACCGCACTTGCGGGAATGGTATCTGCCGTGGTATTGGCAGCGGTTATTTGGAAGAAAAAGAGAATTTAATACCTGCTAGTCATAGAGTGCAGGATGCGCTGGAATTTGTAACAGAAAAGCAGACACCGGCGGGCTGAAAGCCTGAAGTCTGCTTTGCGGATACAGATTCCAGCGTTTTGTTATATTTTAGAGCGCCCTCTATTTTTGTGCCTGAAATACTTGAAACACGCCGGGAAATGCGGTATGATTATTAGTAACATTTTGATTGAAGGGATGAATAGTTATGGAAATGAAGATCGGAGTGATAAAAGGGGATGGGATCGGCCCGGAGATCGTGGACGAAGCGCTGAAGGTTCTTGACAAGGTCGCAGAGGTGTACGGACATTCCTTTTCTTATACACAGCTTCTTATGGGCGGGGCATCGATTGATGTGAACGGAGTCCCTCTTACCGATGAGACTTTGGCGGCTGCAAAAGCCAGCGATGCTGTGCTGATGGGATCCATAGGCGGGGATGCAAAGACCTCCCCATGGTATCAGCTTGAACCGGCAAAACGCCCGGAGGCAGGACTCTTACAGCTCCGGAAAGGCTTGAATCTGTTTGCAAATCTGAGACCGGCGGTGCTCTACGATGAATTAAAAGGAGCCTGCCCGTTAAAAGAGGAGATTGCAGACCGGGGCTTTGACATGATGATCATGAGGGAGCTGACAGGCGGGCTGTATTTCGGAAAGCGCAGTACAGCGGAAGAGGACGGCGTTCTTGTCGCAAGAGATGAGCTTACATACAGTGAGACTGAGATCCGCAGGATCGCTAAGCGGGGATTTGATATTGCGATGAAGAGGAACAAGAAGGTGACCAGCGTGGACAAAGCGAATGTGCTGGATTCTTCCCGGCTCTGGAGGAAGGTCGTGGAGGAAGTGTCAGCGGATTATCCGGAAGTGACGCTGGAGCATATGCTGGTGGACAACTGTGCCATGCAGCTCGTGAAAGATCCGGCCCAGTTTGACGTGATCCTTACGGAGAATATGTTCGGGGATATCCTTTCAGACGAGGCGAGCATGGTGACCGGTTCCATCGGAATGCTTGCAAGCGCGAGCTTGAATGACACCAAGTTCGGTCTGTATGAGCCCAGCGGCGGTTCGGCTCCGGACATTGCGGGGAAAGGCATTGCCAATCCGATCGCGACGATCCTGTCCGCGGCAATGATGCTGAGGTATTCCTTTGATCTGGACAAGGAAGCGGACGCTGCTGAGAGGGCAGTGGAGCTGGTACTGAAAGACGGATACCGGACCATTGATATCATGTCAGAAGGTAAAAAGCAGATCGGCACCACAGAGATGGGTGACCGGATCTGCTCATATATAAAATAATAAAAACAGGATAAGAACGGGTCTGCCTGATCGTATACGGCGTACAGGGCAGAGGCATGATCTTCAGAAAGAGAGGAATGACATATGAGAAGTGACACAGTAACAAAAGGCGTCCAGCAGGCGCCGCACAGATCTCTGTTCAATGCGCTTGGAATGACGCAGGAAGAATTGGAACGTCCGTTGATCGGCGTGGTCAGCTCTTATAATGAGATTGTTCCGGGACACATGAATCTTGACAAGATTACAGAAGCAGTCAAGCTGGGGGTTGCCATGGCGGGAGGAACGCCCATCATGGTGCCCGCGATCGCTGTGTGTGACGGAATTGCCATGGGGCATATCGGGATGAAATATTCCCTTGTGACAAGAGACCTGATCGCTGACTCGACAGAGGCGCTTGCAATGGCGCATCAGTTTGACGGTCTTGTGATGATTCCCAACTGCGACAAAAATGTTCCGGGGCTTCTTATGGCAGCAGCGCGCGTGAATATCCCGACGATCTTTGTCAGCGGCGGCCCGATGCTGGCGGGACATGTGAAAGGCGGAAAAACGAGCCTTTCCAGTATGTTCGAGGCGGTAGGCGCCCATGCGGCCGGGAAGATAACGGATGAAGATCTCTGTGAATTTGAAAATAAGGCATGTCCCACCTGCGGTTCCTGTTCCGGCATGTATACTGCAAACAGCATGAACTGCCTGACAGAGGCCCTTGGCATGGGGCTGCGCGGAAACGGCACTATACCTGCCGTCTATTCCGCACGTATCCAGCTGGCGAAACATGCAGGCATGCAGGTTATGGAGCTTGTGAGAAAGAATATCCGCCCGAGAGACATCATGACAGAGGATGCGATCCTCAATGCCTTAACTGTTGACATGGCGCTCGGATGCTCTACCAACAGTATGCTTCATCTCCCGGCGATCGCCCATGAGATCGGCATGGACTTTGAAATTGATTTTGCCAATACTATCAGTGAAAAGACGCCGAACCTGTGCCATCTTGCGCCGGCGGGACACACATATATAGAAGACCTGAATGAGGCGGGCGGCGTATATGCTGTTATGAATGAGCTGAATAAGAAAGGTCTCCTGCACACAGACTGCATGACAGTCACAGGAAAGACTGTTGGCGAGAATATCGCCGGATGCGAGAACAAGAACCCTGAGGTCATCCGGTCCATTGACAACCCGTACAGCGAGACGGGCGGTCTTGCCGTGTTAAAGGGCAACCTTGCCCCTGACGGAAGCGTGGTGAAGCGTTCCGCCGTGTGTGACGAGATGCTTGTACACGAAGGACCGGCAAGGATATTTGAGAGCGACGAGGAAGCGACAGAGGCGATCAAGTCCGGCAGGATCAATCCCGGCGATGTGATTGTGATCCGCTACGAAGGACCAAAGGGAGGCCCCGGCATGAGAGAGATGCTGAACCCGACTTCAGCCATTGCGGGATACGGGCTCGGATCAACGGTGGCGCTGATTACGGACGGAAGATTCAGCGGAGCGTCCAGAGGCGCGTCAATCGGGCATGTGTCGCCGGAGGCAGCAGTGGGTGGTCCGATTGCGCTTGTGGAAGAAGGGGATATTATCAAGATTAATATACCGGAGCTGAAGCTGGAGCTTGATATATCGGATGAAGAGATGGCTGCGAGAAAGGCGAAATGGCAGCCTAGGGAGCCAAAGGTAAAGACAGGGTATCTGGCGAGGTACGCGTCCATGGTGACATCAGGAAACAGGGGCGCGATCCTGGAGATCCCGAAGGAAAATTAATGCCTGCGGAAAAAGAATGAGAGATACAGAAAGAGGTACAGCATGCAGTTAAACGGAGCAGAGATCGTAATAGAATGTTTAAAAGAGCAGGGCGTGGATACCGTATTCGGCTATCCGGGCGGCTCGATTCTGAATGTATATGACGAGCTGTATAAGCACAGAGATGAGATCCGTCATATCCTGACCTCCCACGAGCAGGGAGCAGCGCACGCGGCAGACGGATATGCCCGCGCTACGGGAAAAGTCGGCGTGTGTCTGGCAACCAGCGGACCGGGAGCAACGAACCTTGTCACCGGGATCGCGACAGCGTACATGGATTCTATCCCTATTGTGGCGATTACGTGTAATGTGGGAGTGTCCCTTCTCGGAAAAGACAGTTTCCAGGAGATCGATATTGCCGGGGTTACCATGCCGATCACAAAGTACAGCTTTATCGTTAAGGATGTCACGAAACTGGCTGATACGATACGCAAGGCGTTCCGCATTGCGAGGACTGGAAGACCGGGTCCTGTGCTTGTAGATATTCCGAAGGATGTCACAGCAGCGGTCACAGAGTATCAGAAAGAAGAACTGGGGAAATATATTCCGGATAAGTCACATATGAATGAAGAGGGGATCGCCCGGGCGGTATCCATGCTGGAGGATGCCGAGAAACCGTATGTCTTTGTGGGCGGCGGAGCTGTCCTTTCAGGCGCCAGTGACGAACTGAAGGAGTTTGTAGAAAAGCTGGACGCTCCGGTGACGGATTCCCTGATGGGAAAAGGGGCATTCCCGGGAACAGATCCGAGGTATACCGGCATGCTGGGAATGCATGGTACAAAGACATCCAACTACGGGGTCAGTGAATGTGATCTTCTTGTAGTCATCGGAGCCAGGTTCAGTGACCGTGTCACGGGGAACACGAAGACATTTGCAAAGAATGCAAAGATTCTTCAGATTGATATCGATCCGGCAGAGATTAATAAGAATATCATTGTTACCGAAGAGCTGATCGGGGATGTAAAAGAAGTGCTTCGGATCCTCAATAAGCATCTGAGACAGCAGGATCATTCTTCCTGGATGGAAAAGATCCAGTCATATAAGGAAAAGTATCCGCTGAAGTATCATCACGACGCGCTGACAGGTCCGTTTATCGTGGAGGAGATTTACCGGCAGACCAAAGGAGATGCCCTGATTGTAACAGAAGTAGGACAGCATCAGATGTGGGCGGCGCAGTACTATAAATATACAAAGCCAAGAACCCTTCTGACGTCCGGAGGTTTAGGAACCATGGGATACGGTTTGGGCGCTTCACTTGGGGCAAAGACAGGATGCCCGGATAAGACGGTGGTCAATATTGCGGGTGACGGCTGTTTCCGCATGAACATGAATGAGATCGCTACAGCGGTAAGACATAATATTCCGGTGATCCAGGTAGTGGTGAATAACCATGTGCTCGGTATGGTTCGCCAGTGGCAGGATCTCTTTTATGACGAGAGATATTCCGCCACAGTGCTCAGAGATGCAGTGGACTTTGTGAAGCTGGCAGAAGCTATGGGCGCGGAGGGGATCCGTGCTGAAACGCAGGAAGAGTTCAGGGAAGCCTTTGCGCGGGCGCTCACACTGAATAAACCGGTAGTTATTGACTGTCAGATCGACAGCGATGACAAAGTCTGGCCAATGGTTGCTCCGGGAGCAGCGATCAGCGAGGCATTTGATGAGGAAGACATGGCAAAATAACCATGCAAATAGAAAAAACAGAAAGCAGGAGGTAAGGAAAATGAGCAGAGTGTATAATTTTTCAGCGGGACCGGCAGTGCTGCCGGAGGAGGTGCTGAAAGAAGCAGCGGCGGAGATGCTGGACTACAAGGGGACCGGCATGTCCGTGATGGAGATGAGCCACCGCTCCAAGGCATTCGAGGAGATCATCACTGAAGCAGAGCAGGACCTGAGAGAGCTGATGGGAATTCCGGACAATTACAAGGTGCTGTTTCTTCAGGGCGGCGCTTCCCAGCAGTTCGCAATGATCCCGATGAACCTGATGAAGAACCGTGTGGCGGATTACATCATTACAGGACAGTGGGCGAAAAAGGCTGCAAAAGAGGCAGAGAAATACGGAAAGGTAAACAGGATCGCATCCTCTGAGGATAAGACGTTTTCTTATATTCCGGACTGCTCAGACCTCCCGGTATCCGAGGACGCGGATTATGTCTATATCTGTGAGAACAATACGATCTATGGAACAAAGTTCAAAGAGCTGCCGAATACAAAGGGCAAGACTCTTGTAGCTGACGTGTCCTCCTGTTTCCTGTCCGAGCCTGTGGATGTGACCAAATATGGCATCATCTACGGCGGGGTTCAGAAGAACATCGGACCTGCGGGCGTTGTGATCGTGATCATCCGCGAGGACCTGATCACAGAAGATGTGCTTCCGGGCACGCCTACCATGCTTACATACAAGACCCATGCAGATGCAAAATCCCTCTATAATACGCCGCCGGCATACGGGATCTATATCTGCGGAAAAGTGTTCAAGTGGATCAAGGCACAGGGCGGACTTGAGGCCATGAAAGAGAAAAATGAAAAGAAAGCAAAAGTTCTCTATGATTTCCTTGACCAGAGTAAGCTCTTTAAGGGAACCGTGGAAAAGAAAGACCGTTCTCTTATGAATGTGCCTTTTGTTACAGGAGATGCGGACCTGGATGCAAAATTTGTAAAAGAAGCCAAAGCAGCAGGACTTGAAAACCTGAAAGGCCACAGGAGCGTGGGCGGCATGCGCGCCAGCATTTATAATGCGATGCCGTATGAAGGTGTTGAGGCACTTGTTGAGTTTATGAAAAAGTTTGAAGAGGAGAATCAGTAAAATGTTCAAATATCACTGCTTGAATCCGATCGCCAAAGTAGGTCTGGATCAATTGGATCAAAATTATGCAAATACAGAAAACGCAGAGGAGGCGGATGCCATCCTTGTCAGAAGCGCCAAGATGCATGAGATGGAGTTCTCCAAGAACATAAAAGTGATCGCGCGCGCCGGGGCAGGGGTGAACAATATTCCTCTGGACCGCTGTGCCGAGGAGGGAATCGTTGTCTTCAATACGCCCGGAGCAAATGCAAACGGTGTAAAAGAGCTGGTGATCGCCGGAATGCTTCTGGCTGCCAGGGATATTATCGGCGGAATCAACTGGGTGCAGGAGTATGAAGAGGACGGAGATATTGCCAAGATTACCGAGAAAAAGAAAAAGGCATTTGCCGGGACAGAGATCCAGGGCAAGAAGCTGGGGGTAATCGGTCTTGGCGCGATTGGTGTCCTTGTGGCAAACGCAGCAGTACATCTGGGGATGGAGGTATATGGCTATGACCCATATGTATCTGTGGACTCTGCATGGAGGCTGTCGCGCAGTATCTACCACGCCAAGACAGTTGATGAGATTTACAAAGAGTGTGATTACATTACAGTACATGTGCCGGCCCTGGAAGATACAAAAGGAATGATTGACAAAAATGCGATCAGCCTTATGAAAAAGGGTGTTGTGATCCTGAACTTTGCCCGTGATGTTCTGGTGAACCAGGAGGATATTGTAGATGCCCTTGTATCAGAGAAAGTCCGCTGTTATGTGACCGATTTCCCGACAAAAGAAATCGTAGGCGTGAAGGGTGCCATTGTAATTCCTCATCTGGGAGCTTCTACCGAGGAATCCGAGGAAAATTGTGCAGAGATGGCAGCGGCAGAGGTTAAGGATTTCCTTGAAAACGGAAATATTACACACTCTGTCAATTTCCCGGACTGCGATATGGGAGCAAAAGGAGAAGGACCGAGAGTTACGATCCTTCACAAAAATATCCCGAACATGCTCGGTCAGTTTACAGGCCTGATGGCGGAGAAAGGGATCAATATTTCTCTTATGACCAACAAGAGCCGTAAAGAGTATGCTTACACGATGATGGATGTGGACGCTGAAGTCCCGGCAGAAGTGGAAGAGCAGCTCGCAGGCGTGGACGGAGTGCTTAAAGTAAGAGTTCTGTAAAGAAAGAAAAGTATAAATAACAGTTAAAGCTGTATTTCCGAAGACGGGATATCAAGGCGTGCATTTTGCCGTCCGCCGGGAATACAGCTTTTTTGTGCTATAAAAACTGCAGATCTTATTACGTTCGTAAATTTAGTCATCCACGGGTGATGAGTGGATAATTTATTTTTATATTCGGGCGTAGAATTGCAATAAAAATGTATTGCCTCATTGACAAATTTTGTATAATTGTATACAATTATACAAAATCAAAACTGCAGGAGCATCAGGGAAGCTTGAAGAAAGTATGGAGATAACCATAGAAGATTACAGAGTGTAAGTAGGAAGAAAGATGCAGGACAGAAAAGTATATTTGAACAAACACACGAATCTTTTGGAATTGGAGGAGCATATATTCCCGCTGGTGGACGTGGATACTCCGAATGTGTTCCGAAATTTGTTTCACTATGACGAGATACCGAAGATCGCGTTCAATGAGAGGATCGTGCCGCATAATATGCCGGAAGAGATCTGGATTACGGATACTACTTTCCGCGACGGGCAGCAGTCCAGGGCGCCGTACACGACAGAGCAGATCGTGACAATCTATGACTATCTCCACCGTCTCGGAGGCCCCAAGGGAAAGATCCGGCAGAGCGAGTTTTTCCTTTATAGCAAGAAGGACAGGGACGCTGTATATAAATGCCTGGAAAAAGGATATGAATTTCCTGAAGTCACCAGCTGGATCCGGGCGAGCAAGAAGGACTTTGAGCTGGTAAAGGAAATCGGCCTGAAAGAGACGGGCATTCTCGTAAGCTGTTCTGATTATCATATCTTTTATAAACTGAAAATGACAAGAAAACAGGCGCTTGAGCATTATCTGTCCGTGGTGCGTGAGTGTATGGAAACAGGAGTGCGCCCCAGATGCCATCTGGAGGATATTACCCGCTCCGATATTTATGGTTTTGTGATTCCATTCTGTGTGGAGCTGATGAAGCTCATGGATGAATACAAGATCCCGGTGAAGATCCGCGTCTGTGATACAATGGGATATGGAGTGAATTTCCCGGGCGCTGTGATCCCCAGATCAATCCCCGGCATTATTTACGGTTTGATGACACATGCAGGAGTGCCAAGTGAACTGATTGAATTCCACGGACATAATGATTTCTATAAAGCGGTCAACAATTCCACCACAGCATGGCTGTATGGCGCATGCGGGGTGAACTGCTCCCTTTTCGGAATCGGGGAGCGGACAGGAAACACTCCGCTGGAGGCAATGGTATTCGAGTACGCGCAGCTCAGGGGCACCCTGGATGGAATGGACACAAGGGTGATCACAGAGCTGGCGGAATATTATGAAAAAGAGATCGGTTATCACATCCCGTCCCGCACACCTTTTGTGGGGAAAAATTTCAATGTAACGAGAGCGGGCATCCATGCGGACGGCATGTTGAAGAACGAGGAGATCTACAATATATTTGACACGGATAAATTCCTGAACCGGCCGGCACTGGTGTCTGTGTCCAATACTTCCGGCGCCGCGGGCATTGCCTACTGGATTAACGCTTACTATAAGCTGGCAGAGGATCGGCAGGTAGATAAGAATTCGGAGCTGGTGCGCAGGCTGAAAGAATGGGTGGACAAAGAATATGAGGACGGGCGTGTTACGGTCTTGACAGATGAAGAATTAGTTGCGAAAATAGACAGTGTGTGTGATGAGCTGCACATGACATTATGACCAAACGGTCTTGACGGCAGGAGGACTGAAAATGGAAGAGTATCAGGACCATTCCCTGGGGGGGCGGGTTTTTCAGAAGATCCGCGAAGATATCCTCAACGGGAAATACAAGGAAAATGACGAGCTCAGGGAGAATACCATAGGAAAGGAGCTTGGAGTGAGCCGGACTCCTGTCAGGGAGGCGCTGCGCCAGCTGGAACTGGAAGGGCTGGTCACTATTATTCCTAACAGAGGCGCTTATGTGACCGGAATCTCCCACAAAGACATCTGGGATATTTACGTGATCCGCTCTATGCTGGAAGGACTGTGCGCCCGGTGGGCGGCAAAGAACATTACGGATGCGCAGCTTGACGAGCTGGAAGAGACCATTCTTCTCTCGGAATTTCAGATGAAGAAGGAGAGCGGCTTCAGCGCGGAGCAGGTGGCTGCTCTGGACGGCAGGTTTCATTCGATCTTGTATGAAGCTTCCGGCAGCCGTATCCTGGATCATGTTTTGACAGATTTTCACAATTATGTGCAGACTGCCAGAAGATCATCAGTGGTATCAGAAGACCGCGCCAGGAAATCTATCCGGGAGCACCGCCAGATCCTGCGCGCGATCAAAGACCGGGATGAGGAGATGGCAGAGCAGCTTGCCAATGAACATATCATGCATGTGATGCAGAATTTAAAAAAGCAGGGATACGAGAAGGAATAAACATCAGCATTAAGAGAACAGGAGGAAACAGACAATGGAAAAAATTAAGATGACCACACCCCTTGTAGAGATGGATGGGGACGAGATGACAAGGATTCTCTGGAAAATGATCAAAGACGAACTGCTCATCCCGTATATTGACCTGAAGACAGAGTATTATGACCTGGGACTGGAACACAGAAATGAGACGGATGACCAGGTGACAGTGGACTCTGCCCTGGCTACAAAGAAATATAAGGTTGCGGTAAAATGCGCGACTATCACTCCAAATGCCGCCCGCATGGACGAGTATGATCTGAAAGAAATGTGGAAGAGCCCGAACGGAACGATCCGCGCTATTCTTGACGGAACCGTCTTCCGCGCTCCCATCGTTGTAAAAGGTATTGAGCCCTGCGTCAAGAATTGGAAGAAGCCGATCACCATCGCAAGACATGCGTACGGCGATGTGTACAAGGGATCTGAGATGAAGATACCGGGCGCGGGAAAAGTGGAACTGGTCTATACAGCAGAAGACGGTACACAGACAAAAGAGCTGGTACATAATTTTGACGGTCCCGGCATTGTACAGGGAATGCATAACCTGAATAAATCCATTGAAAGCTTTGCAAGAAGCTGTTTCTCCTATGCACTGGATACAAAACAGGATCTCTGGTTCGCGACAAAAGATACGATCTCCAAGAAATATGACCATACATTCAAGGATATTTTCCAGGAGATTTACGACGCAGAATTTGACGCAAAGTTCAAAGAAGCGGGGATCGAGTATTTTTACACACTGATCGATGACGCTGTTGCCCGCGTGATGAAGTCTGAGGGCGGTTATATCTGGGCTTGCAAGAACTATGACGGAGACGTGATGAGCGATATGGTATCTTCCGCATTTGGTTCTCTTGCCATGATGACTTCCGTGCTCGTATCACCAGAAGGATATTATGAGTATGAAGCAGCTCACGGGACTGTACAGCGCCACTATTACAAACACTTAAAAGGCGAGGAGACCTCCACTAACTCTGTGGCAACGATCTTCGCATGGACAGGGGCGCTCAGGAAGCGAGGCGAGCTGGACGGAAACAAGGAGCTGATGGAGTTCGCTGACCGTCTGGAGAAAGCAACGATCGACACTATCGAGGCAGGAGAGATGACAAAAGACCTGGCTCTGATCACAACGATCGAGAACCCGACAGTGCTCAATAGCGAGGAATTCATTAAAGCGATAGCAAAGAGGCTGTAAATCCGGATTTGTCGGGGAGACGGCCGAGGGATGTGAGGTCCGAAAACCGTAGGTCGTTTTAAGACGTATTCGTAGCGGACCGGGGTGTGGTTCCGGTTCCGCTCCACGATTTGAGAAAAACTACAAAGGAAGGAAACAAGGCTAAAAGCAATTGCCACGCGGACGATTCGTCTGCGCCTCAGGCATC
>DXCD01000192.1 GCA_019116185.1 Candidatus Mediterraneibacter stercorigallinarum | reverse complement strand
TGTCTGTCTTCGTGCGCGCGAAGACCGGCAAAAGAAGTGATTACCTTACGGTAAGGTATGCCTTTTACGTTTCTTGCAGACTTCTCAAACACCTGATCCAACCCGTCTCTTGTTGTGTTTGTGCCTTCCTTTTCCTCGATATCGATGGCGGTAGGACCGATCAGCAGGTTGCCATGCACGGTGGGAGTCACGAGAACACCTTTTCCGAATTCATCCGGCAGTGAGAAGACTGTCCGGCTTACATGAGTTCCGGCTGCGTGATCCAGAAGACAGTAGTCGCCGCGGCGGGGCGTGATGTTGATTTTCTTTTCACTGACCATGTTGTGGAATACGTCAGCATAGACTCCGGCAGCGTTGACAACGATTTTCGATTCGTAATCACCCTGACTGGTGTGTACTTTCCAGATGCCGTCCTCATGCGTCAGGCCGGTCACTTCTGTGTTGAAATGAAATTCTGCTCCGTTTACACAGGCATTTTCTGCCAGCGCGATATTCAGGCCGAACGGACAGACGATTCCGCCGGTGGGAGCGAACAGAGCGGCACAGGCTTCTTCGCTGATGTTTGGCTCCATCTCTCTTAATTCTGTCCGGTCGATAATGCGCAGCCCTTTTACTCCGTTAGCGGTTCCCTGTTTCATTAATCGTTCCAGTTCAGGAAGATCCTTTTCGGATCGGCATACCACAAGAGATCCGTTCCGTCTGAACGGAAAATCAAGATCTCTGGAGAGCTGCTCCATCATTTCATTCCCTTTCACATTCAATTCTGCCATGAGGGAGCCCGGCTCCGCGTCAAAACCGGCGTGTACGATACCGCTGTTTGCCTTGGATGTTCCGCAGCACACATCCTCGGCTCGTTCCAGCACACAGATTTTCAGGTCATAACGGGAGAGTTCCCGCGCTGCGGCGGAGCCGGATACGCCGGCCCCGATAATAAGAATGTCATACATAATCTGCAAACTCCTTTGTCAATACTTGTATCAATCTTCGTCCTTCGCCCCGGTTATTCGTCCTTTGCCCAGCCGAAGGAATATCTGACAGCCTTGTTCCATCCACGGATCTTACGGCCGCGTTCTTCTTCTGTGATCGAAGGCGTAAACGTACGGCTGACGGCCCAGTTCCTGATGACGTCTTCCTTGTTCTTCCAGTAACCTGCTGCCAGCCCGGCCAGATAGGCGGCGCCCATGGCGGTTGTCTCAACACAGACCGGACGGTTGACCGGCGCGTTGATGATATCAGACTGCGTCTGCATCAGAAAATCATTGGCGCTGGCGCCGCCGTCTACCTTCAGTGCCGCCAGCTGAATTCCGGAGTCCGCCTTCATAGCGGCGAGAACATCATATACCTGGTAGGCGATAGACTCCAGTGTTGCCCGGATGATATGATATTTGTTTACTCCCCGGGTGATCCCCACGATCGTTCCGCGGGCGTATTGATCCCAGTGCGGCGCCCCCAGTCCTGTGAACGCGGGAACAACATAGCATCCGTTTGTATCCTTTACCTTTCTGGCCATATAGTCCGAGTCTTCCGCGGAGTCGATCAGACGCATTTCATCTCTGAGCCACTGAATGGATGCCCCGGCCACGAAGATGGAACCTTCCAGAGCGTAGTTCACTTTTCCGTCCAGTCCCCAGGCAATGGTAGTTACGAGTCCGTTATCGGAGAATACCGGTTTTTCTCCCGTGTTCATCAGGAGGAAGCAGCCGGTTCCGTATGTGTTTTTCGCCTCTCCGGGCGCAAAGCAGGTCTGTCCGAAAAGTGCTGCCTGCTGATCCCCGGCAGCTCCCGCAATGGGGATTGGGCCGCCCAGGAAGGAGGGATCCGTTTCTCCATAGATGCAGCTGGAAGGCATGGGAGTCGGGAGCAGGCTTTTCGGAATCCCCAGCTCCTTAAGAATATCATCGTCCCACTGGAGCGTATTGATATTGAACAGCATGGTTCTGGACGCGTTCGAGTAGTCGGTTACGTGAACCCGTCCTTTTGTCAGTTTCCAGATCAGCCAGGTCTCCACTGTACCGAAAAGAAGTTCGCCGCGTTCCGCGCGTTCCCGTGCTCCGGGAACATTGTCCAGGATCCATTTGATCTTTGTGGCGGAAAAATAAGCGTCGATCACAAGTCCGGTTTTCTGACGGAACGTCTCGGTCAGTCCTTTCTCCTTCAGAGAATCACAGTATTCAGATGTCCTTCGGCACTGCCATACGATTGCGTGATAGACCGGCTCGCCGGTCTCCTTATCCCATACAATGGCAGTCTCACGCTGGTTGGTAATTCCGATGGCGGCGATATCTTCAGCGGAAGCGCCGATCTTTGTCATTGCCTCAACAGCTACGCCCAGCTGACTGGCCCAGATCTCGTCCGCATCGTGCTCCACCCATCCGGGCTGCGGGAAATACTGTGTGAATTCCCGCTGTGCTACGCTGCACATTTCCCCTTTCTCATTAAAAAGAATACAGCGGTTGCTTGTAGTGCCGGCATCCAGTGCCATAACATATTTCGGCATATGTAAGCCTCCTTTCTTTAAATTCGGATGTATATTTACTCAATGCTTTTACATACATCAATCCATTCTTTTGCCCGTGAATATTCTGAGAGCTCATCGCAGGTCAGCTCCACAGCTGAGTTCCCGCTTCCGGCAGCCGGGAACACGGTGTCGAATCTCCGGAGCGACTCATCCAGATACACAGACGTATGCTCCGGATTCCCGAACGGGCATACCCCTCCGATTGCATGCCCGGTCATGGCTTCTACGTCATCCGCCGAGAGCATTTTCGCCTTCATTCCGAAAAAATGCTTGAACTTTGGATTGTCGATCTTCATATCCCCTGCGGTCACGATCAGAATCGCCGCGTCTTTCTCCTTCGTATAAAAAGAAAGCGTCTTAGCAATCCGTGCGGGCTCAACACCAACTGCCTGCGCCGCCAGTTCCACGGTAGCGCTGGAGACAGGAAACTCCAGAATTTCTTTATCAATGTTGTTGTTCTTAAAATACTCTCTCACAATATCGACTGACATAAGCTTATCCTTCTTTCTATCGTTCTTTCTGGTCTATTTGATTATATCAGTTCAAAATACAAATGAAAATACTATGATTCAACCAACAGTATGGTTACTTTTTGACATTTTGAATGTACAATAATACAAGAAAGACAAAAATTGATTATCAAATCCTGATCATAGAATAACTGCAGATCAGGATGTGCCGGAGAGGAGTTTTCGTATGGATCAGTATAAAATCGGAAAACAAAAGACAGGAAACTTTTAATGTGTGGTTTGATAAACGTGGTAAGCAGCGCGGTGAATCTGATTGCATTTCTGGCAGGAACGTGGTAACATTATTCTCGGACAATCGAATAGAGGTTTTCCCGGGCGGGGAGCGCCGTGCCGGGTTTTAACTGTACACCAGAGCAGCGGTTGCTTTTCTGATCTGCTTCAGGCGGAAGAAAAGACAGGGAATGTACGAAAACAACATGCGAGGGAATCCGTGTTCCGGAGTGAGAGGATGCCAGGGAGCATCGACCGTTAAGTGCCGTTGTCCATAAGCGGCAGAGTATGACGGCACGTGTACAGGAGGTTGAATTATGAGGAAAGTCAACGTAAGAAAACTTGCGCTTGCAGGAATTCTGGTGGCGGTCGGCATTGTCTGTTCACCGCTGTCCATTCCGGTAGGTGCATCAAAATGCGCTCCGGTCCAGCACTTTATCAACATTCTCGGCGGAGTGTTCTTAGGACCTGGCTATGCGGTGGGCATGGCGTTTGTCACAAGTCTTCTGAGAAATCTGATGGGGACGGGGACACTGCTTGCATTTCCGGGATCCATGTGCGGGGCATTTCTGTGTGGGATGCTTTACAAGTACGGAAAGCATCTTCCGTTTGCCTATGCAGGTGAACTGTTCGGTACATCTGTGATCGGCGGACTTTTAAGCTATCCGATCGCCACACTGATTATGGGAAGCGAGAGCGCAGTGTTTGGTTTCGTTATTCCGTTCTTTGTATCGAGCTGCGGAGGCACGATCATCGC
>DXCD01000022.1 GCA_019116185.1 Candidatus Mediterraneibacter stercorigallinarum | reverse complement strand
CGTATATATATTAGAAAAAACATTAGACAACTGCTCTTTATCATCATCATCTACTCTCTGTTGTGCAACGAAATCTATATCCAAATCGTTCTGAAAATGTGGCAGCCCGTCAATTGATATTTTTAATATTTTCATAATGACCTCCATTTTTATCATCGTGTTTTGCGTTTTTATTTTTTATTATATATTCAATTTCGCAGTGTTTCAACTATTATTTCCAACTTTTCTGTAATTATTTAATTTCCAAAAACTTTCCCCGGGAAATTTCACAAAAGTCTTTCGTCATTTACTGAAAAAGCGGAGATCTTAGCCCCTTCGCCTTCGATCCATCAGCCTGCAAAACACAATCGCAGCCCCCGTACTGACTGCCGTTGCCACGATCCCCGCGCCCACGATCGCCGCCGGGTTCGGGCTCCCGTACTGGCTCCGGTAGGCAATCACATTCATGGGGATGAGCTGGAGCGACGAGATGTTGATAATCAGGAATGTACACATCTCGTTGCTCGCCACTCCTTTCTTCCGCGCGATTCCGGGCGCCTTGCCTAAACGCCTGTCATCCTCCAGCTTCCCCAGCTCCTCCATGGCTTTCAGTCCTGCCGGGGTCGCCGCCCAGCCAAGCCCGAGGAAATTGGCAATAAAGTTCGTCGTAATATGTTCTCCCGCCTTGTGCCCTTCCGGTATGCCTGGGAAGAGGAAACGGATCAGAGGGCGCATTTTTCTCGACGCCATCTGTATAATCCCCGCCTTTGACGCGATCTCCATGATCCCGGTCCAGAATGCCATCACACCGATCATAGTGATGCACAGTGTCACCGCCTCCTTCGACGAGTCCAGCGCGGCGTTTGTAATATCCTGCATCTTCCCGTTAAACGCCCCGAACACGACACCCACAAGGATCATCCCTGCCCACAGATAATTCAGCAAACTTCTCCCTCCCCGTTATACCTGTTCCTTTCTCATTCCGCGTCCATCTTCCACATATATTCTTCCACAATCTCAAATGGCGCCGGCCCCACATCAAGCACTGCTTCATGGAACTCTTTCTGGGAAAAATCATTTCCTTTCTCATTCATCCATTCCTTCTTCAATTCCAGGAACTCCACATAACCGATATAATATTTCAGATAATTTGCCGGCGATCCTATGATGAGCTCGTAAATCTCTTCCACAGTCTCCGCGTCCGTGATCCCGTAATTCGCAAAAAAAGCGACTGTATCCATCCGGTCCCAGCCCTCGTAATGGATCCCCATATCAGCAAGGGCATACAGCGCCAGGATAACGGAACTGTTCTTCTGCAGGATCACAGCCTGTTCCTTTGACAAAGGAGCGAGGTAATAACTGCCCATCTCGGCATAAGTCGCCCACCCCTCCACGTATCCCCCGAAATCCAGCACATTCCGTATGGGATCCGGATCTGTACTCTCATAATAAACCGTCTGATAAAGGTGCCCGGGATAACCTTCATGCGCCAGTGTCGTAAAAAGCGTCAAATCATTCCCCATGTGCGCCTGATTGATATAAATTACATTTTCGTGAGTATTATCAATCGCGGGAATCATATAAAACGCGGGGCTCAAGTGCTCTTCCATCTCTTCCGGCACATATTTGACTTCCAGCGCCGTCTCCGGCGGCTCGGGAAATGCGTTCCGGATGCCCTGTTTCAGGTGGGCCAGGATCAGTTCGGCGTCATCCTGCCCTATGGACGCTGCGGCTTCCTCCGCCTCTCCGGCAGTGATCCCCAGCACCTGTTCCATTGCTTCAATGTCATCCGTGATCTGTCTCCTGGCCAGGTCTTCCATCTCTTCCACAGACCGGTCTGATCCGGAAGACTGTTCTGCCAGCAGTTCGTAATATTCTTTTCCCTCCGGCAGATATGCAAGCCCTTTTTCATTTTTTCCGCTGCCTTTCAGGTCTTCCACAGCAGAGACGAGCTTTTCATATGCCGGGAAAATACAATCTCGGACCGCAAGAGCATTTTCTTGTATATAGTCACTTTTTTCTTTATCAGTCAACTCATTAATTTTCTCTATACGGTCCACAAATGTAGAATAAAGGTAGTTCCCGTCTCCCATATCAAGGAAGGCACGGCACTGGTCGATCACAGTATCTGCCGCATAATCTGCCATAAACAGCCCTTCCCGGGCCTTTTTATTTTCAAACCGGATCAGGCTGTCAAAATAATCTCCTGTCGTTTCAAGAAGCGCAAGATAGTCCTCAACATCCTGCCGGTCATAGAACTGGTATTCTGACAAAACTACCGGGAGCTGGGTCTGCACTCCGCTGACCAGCCCGAGAGGTTCCTCATACACCATATAGTCCGCGCTTTTCTCCATCATTTTGAGCTGATAATTCAGGATATCATAAGTAAGCTTATTCTGCGTGTCAAGGCCGTCATAATTAAATCCCCGGAGGGCCTGCTGCATATTTTCAGATGACGCTTTCACAGCCTCCGCATCAATATCAAAACTCCCGAATGTCACCGGAGTCTCTGTAATCCCGTATTTTTCCGGTTCTTTCAGCGTATAGTGAAGGCTCACTGTATTTGATGCGGTTTCCCGGCAGAACAATTCCCTCGTATATTGCTCAAATCTTGCATTTTCGTCTGTACCGGTCTCCACCGCACAGCCGGCGGCCAGCAGCCCGGCTGCAATGCTCAGCGCTGCAATGCTGCAGATTCTATGGGTTCTGTAAGATTGAATGGATTTTATGTAGCGAGACACAAAAGACGGCATAAACGCTCCTGAGATATCTTTATTGTATCCTATGAACCGTCCCGCTGTGATATTCCACGCCTCCTCACACCACTTTTCAGCTGAAATCCGACGCGAGCATGCATTCGCATTTAGAATTCTCACTCTGCCCGGCGGAACTGAATTTATATTTTTTCCCACTCCTGCATATACTCCATATAAGTTACAAGATTTCTCCGGAGGGCCTTTTGCAGATCCTGCTTTATATCTCCAATTTTATCGTTCCTTTTATTGTGCTCAGCATTGTCACCTATGGTCTTCTGGCAAAGGTGAATGTATACGAAACTTTTATCAAAGGCGCCAAAAGCGGTTTTCTGACGGTAATCCGCATCATGCCCACGCTCATCGGGCTTATGGCGGCCGTGGGCATTCTGCGCGCCTCCGGATTTCTTGATTTTCTTTCATCGATCATCGGACAGTTTTCCGCCTATATAGGATTTCCCGGGGAACTGGTGCCGCTCACGATTGTAAAAATGTTCTCTTCCTCCGCTGCAACAGGGCTTCTTCTTGATATCTTCAAGGAATTCGGCACAGACTCCCGGCTGGGGCTCATCGCATCCATTTCCATGTGCTGCACAGAGACCATTTTCTACACCATGAGCGTCTACTTCATGACAGCAAAAGTGAAGCATTCCCGCTACACACTCGCCGGAGCGCTCCTTGCCACCCTGGGCGGACTTGCTGCAAGCGTCTTCCTTGCCGGGGCAATGTATTTATGCTAAAATATAAAAGGAGTCAGCGGCATTGACTCCTTTAAATCAATATATGGAGGTGTTTTTATGGCGAGCGTGACATTAGAACACTTGACAAAGACCTATCCCAATGGTTTTGTCTCCGTAGATGATGTAAATCTTCATATAGAGGACGGCGAGTTCGTTGTGTTTCATGGTCCGAGCGGCTGCGGCAAGTCCACGATCCTCCGCATGATCGGCGGTCTAGAGGACATTACATCCGGTAAGATCTATCTCGGCAAAGAGCTCCTGAACGACGTGCTGCCGCGCGACCGGCATCTGGCAATGGCGTTCCAGAATTATACATTGTACAGACATTTCAATGCATATGATAATATCGCCCTGGGACTGCGTCTTCGCAACCTCCCGCGCACAGTGATTGACAGCCGGGTAAAAGAAGCCGCAAGATTTTTCGGAATCACGGATATCCTGGATAAAAAGCTCCGATCACTCTCAGCCGCGGACAGGCAGAGAGTCGCTCTCAGCCGCGCCATTGTATTCCGCCCCAAGGTTCTTCTGGTAGACGAGGATTTCGCCCGCCAGGACGAAGAGCGCCGTATGGAAATGCTCGGCGATATTCTCGAGATCAATGAAGAGCTGGGGATCACGGTCCTCTATGTGACGAACAAGCAGGAAGAAGCCACCGGGCTTAAGAAAAAGACCGTGCTTATGAAAGACGGAAAAATAACAGACATCAGATAGCCTCTGATGTCTGTTTTTCTATTCTGCTATGCATATCTTTCGATCTGCCGCCGGACTCAATCCGCGGCTGATCTGCCGCCATTCAGGTAATTATAGATTTCCCGTTTCTGCACCCCGCGGTCCTTTGCCGTCCTCTTCATGGCCTCTTTCTTGTCCAGCCCTTGTGAAAGATAAAGCTCCATATGTTCTTCAATACTCATATCCGCCCACTTCGCTTTCTCTTCCCTTTCGATTTCCTCCCTGCTGAGCCCCTGGATCACGACAACACACTCCCCTTTCGGAGCATTTTTCTCATAATATGCCGCCGCCTCGGGAAGCAATGCGCGATACACCGTCTCATGACGCTTGGTCAGTTCCCGGCATACGCTCACCTGCCTCTCTCCCAGGCGCCCGGCGAGAAGCTTCAGCGTCTTTACCAGCCGATGGGGAGCCTCGTACAGCACGATGGTCCGCTGTTCTTTTTCCAAGGTCTCCAGCACTGCCTCCCGCTCTTTTTTATCCGCCGGAAGGAATGCCTCAAATGCAAACCTTCTTGTAGGCAGCCCGGATATTGTGAGCGCCGTGATGCAGGCCGCTGCCCCCGGAACCGCTGTCACCGTGATCCCTGCCTCGTGGCACATACGGACCAGCTCTTCCCCGGGATCGGATATTCCCGGAGTTCCCGCGTCCGTGATCAGCGCGATATTTTTCCCCTCAAGGAGCTTCTCCACCAGCTTCCTTCCCTTGTCGTATTTGTTATATTCATGATAGCTCGTCATAGGAGTCTGGATCTCAAAATGATTCAACAGCTTCACACTGTTGCGTGTATCCTCCGCGGCGATCAGATCCGCTTCCCGCAGAATGCGCACTGCCCGGAACGTCATGTCCTCCAGATTTCCGATCGGCGTCGCGCACAGATATAACGTCCCCGCCATACTCAGCGCCTCCTTCCTGACCTGCCGTTATTGTCTATATCCTTCAGCCGGTCTGTCATAGATAATAATGGGAGGTTCTACCGTCACCCTGGACCTGGCCCCCCGCACGCCCTCTATCAGCACCATGGCCGGCTCTTTATCAATATACGGGTAGATAAACTGTATTCTTTTAGGTTCGATCTTATATTGGTTCATCTTGATCATAATCTCTGTCAGCCGGAAAGGACGGTGGATCATATAGAACCGTCCCTTATCCTGCAGAAGCCGCATGCTTTCTCTTAAAATATCATCCAGGGAGCACATCACCTCATGCCGCGCGATCGCCCTGGCGCTGTCCGGATTCCGCAGTCCGTGCTCCGCGGGCATGTAAGGCGGATTTGTTGTAATTACATCAAAAAAGGCCGGCTTAAATATCTCTGCCGCCTCTTTGATATCTCCTGTTACGATCTCTATCCGTTCCTCCAGATGATTGAGGCGCACGCTCCGGCGCGCCATCTCCGCAGTATCCGGCTGGATCTCAAGACCGGTGAATTTCTTTCCCTGCGTCTTTGCCGACAGAAGGACCGGGATAATTCCGTTGCCTGTCCCCATATCCAGCACCGTCTCCCCAGGCTTTACCCTGACAAAATCCGAGAGAAAGACAGCATCCACGCCAAAGCAGAATTTATTCGGATCCTGGATCAGCTCCAGCCCGTTCAGCTGAAGATCATCCAGGCGCTCTCCTGACTTGATCAGAGACGCGCGTGTTTCACTTGTCATTTAACTTTGACGCTCCTTCTCCTTTTTCCAGTGCCGCCAGCTTCTTCATCTCTTCCTTTGAGATCTTCTGTTTCTTCCTGCGGGGCTTGAATTTCAGCTCGTCCGCCTGATATTCCCGGATCTCTTTCTCATCATTCTCCAGGTTTACCACAACCTTCACCAGTCTGCGCAGGACACTCAGAGAATGTACTGTGCCTGTCAGACCCTCTTTCGTGGTAACAGTATCCCCCACAGAGGGAAGCTGGCTGTTGAGCACCTCATAGGTTTCTTCTTCATTTGTCAGACAGCACATAAGCCTTCCGCACACGCCGGATATCTTCGTCGGGTTCAGCGAAAGATTCTGCTCCTTTGCCATCTTGATAGAGACCGCCGAAAATTCAGTCAGATATGTGCTGCAGCACAGAGGCCGCCCGCAGATGCCGATCCCGCCCCGGATCTTCGTCTCGTCACGGACGCCGATCTGACGGAGCTCGATCCTTGTCCGGAAGACTGCTGCCAGGTCCTTTACCAGTTCGCGGAAATCAATCCGCCCGTCTGCCGTAAAGTAGAACAGGATCTTATTCCCGTCAAACGTATACTCCACGTCGATCAGCTTCATTTCCAGCTTGTGTTTACGGATTTTTTCAAGACAGATCTTAAATGCTTCTTTTTCCTTCTGCTTGTTTTTTTCTACAGTTTTGCGGTCCTGGTCAGTGGCCAGCCGGATCACGGACTTCAGCGGCTGCACCACATCCTCGTCCTTCACATCCTTGGGGCCGCTCACCACGCGTCCGAACTCCACGCCCCGGGCAGTCTCAACGATCACGTTGTCCCCCTGTTTTATCTCAAACTTCCCCGGAGCAAAGAAATAGATCTTCCCCGCTGTCCGGAATCTAACTCCGATCACTTTTGTCATTTTATCAGTTCTCCTTTATTGTCAGTAAGAGCAGCTCCATAGTCAGTTCAAAATTAACATTCGCTTTCATCCTTGATTTGGCTTTCTCGATCCCATCCAGAATGTTCTCTATCCCTTCATAAGAGCTCTTGCTCGCTCTTTCCCTGATATATTTCATCTGATCAGAGAAGACGACACGGTCCACGCTTTTTGTCGCTTTATAGATGAGCACGTCCCTGTACCAGATCGCAATAATATCCAGATAGTCATTGATCTCCAGTTTATATGTCATGCACCGCTTTACCGCGTCCATCAGGTCCGGCACGGTCATATCATCGATATTCCGCAGAAGGTGTACCGCTTCTTCCTTGATCTCGTTAAAATATTCGGAATTCGCAAGCATGATCGCCTTGCCCATATTTCCCTGGGCAAACGCCACGCATACATCAGCTTTATAATCCGGGATCTCCATGTGTTCCATGAGATATTTCTTGACAAGCTGATCCTTGATATTTCTCAGCTTCATCATCACACACCTGGACCGTATGGTAGGCAGGAGCGTGTCCGCATTCTCCGTAAGAAGCATGATCACCGCATACTGGGGCGGTTCTTCGATCGTCTTGAGGAGTGCGTTCTGAGCCTGCACGGTCATGAGATCCGCATCTGCAATAATATAGATCTTATATCTGCTGCTGTACGGGCGGATCACAATATCATCATTGACCTGCACGCGGATGTCATCCACACTGATCGTGTTAGGTTTCTCATGAGTGACCCGGATAATGTCAGGCTGATTTCCGCTCAGAGCCTGCTTACATGACTGGCATTTCCCGCAGGCATCCCCGTCCTCATCCCTGTTCTGGCACTGAAGGCTCATAGCAAACAGATTGGCGAGCAGCTTTTTCCCTGACCCTCTCTCGCCGTTCAGGATATATGCATGGGAGACCGCGTCAGCTGTCACCGCATTCTGAATATATTTGATAATATTTTTATGTCCGACTACATCTTTAAAACTACTCATCTCTGTCACCTGCCATATGTGAATTTACTCTTAGCGGAACTCTATGCTGTATATTCTGTATACAGTCTATTGTACTACATCTCCGGCATAAAGGGCTAGACTTTTTTTAGTATAGCACATTATCATGCAAAGTCACACCCCATTAGTTTCCAGACGCACTGCCTGTCTGCTCCCGGATATAATCTTCAATCTCTGAGAGGCACTCACACAGATCCCTGTTCTCGAACCGTCTCGTAATCCCTGCCACAGCCAGATTCTCTTCCGAGAAATCTTCCGCGTCCGCCAGGAACCTTCTGCACAATTCCGCATATTTGGGTTCTTCCTCCCTGCGCTCCCGCTCGATGGCCCGGGACAGGCGGAGTCCGTCATCCACCTCGATATAGACAGGAACGATCTTTTCCCCGCCGAAATATTTCCTGAGCGCCTGATAGGACACCAGCGTCCCGATGACCAGATAATCGTGCTCTTCCAGGCTGATCTGCCCGTCATCCGCTGTGAAATATGTCCATACCCCGCATTTTGTATTGTAGGAGCGCACCTCGATCACCTGTCCTGCTTCCTGCATCTCGCGCAGACGATCCGCATCCACAAAGTAATACTCCACTCCGTCGCGCTCTCCTTCCCGGATCGGCCGGGTCGTATACGGCACGATCGTGCAGAACTGCGGATGCCTCTTCAGCAGTTCTTTATAAATCGTGTCTTTTCCGGAAGAACTCTTCCCCATCACATAATAAATCTTACCCATTGGTCAGTACCTCGATCTCCCCCCGCAGCTCTGTCCCTTCGATCTGCAGCCCTGCGGCTTCATATTTCTGCATCTGATCCGCCGTCCCTTCGGAAATTCTCTCTCCCGGGACAGTCAGCGGGATTCCGGGCGGATAGATATAAGCATATTCCAGCGCCACTCTCCCCGCACATCCCGACAGAGAAACATACTCTGTATTTCCTCCGCGGCTTCCGGCAGCATTGCGGTCATTCTCCATCCTCACCCTGGCCTCTTCCTTCAGACGCACCGCCTGCGCAGGCATATATATCTGTTTATTCTCCGTCCACTCTTCACTCCGGCTTTCTGGCGCGGCAGCTGTAGCGCCCTGCACCGTTCTTTTATATGTCTGCGCATTATTTCCTTCATCTCTATCTGCTTTTGCAAGTTTTCCGTCAATTTCAGTCAGCGCAGATACCAGTCTGTCCATTCCTTCCTCTGTATCTGCCGGAGATGTCATGGCAATCATATAAGAAGCTGCTGCCATTTCCATTTGCAGTAAATATTTTTCATTCAAAACATTATATAAATCTTTTCCAGTAAATTTTTTTATTTCTTTTCCCTTTTTCATCACGCAGTCTGCTGCGGAGATTACAATCTTAGATATATCATAATGCTCTGTGTCAACAAGCTTCAGGTTCTGAAGCTTGCTCAGTCTTTTTCTTGTCTGTCTCAGAAGCTGTGTGTACCGCTCAAATATGTCTTTGTGTCTTTCTTCCAGCGCACGGACGCATTCATCGATTCCCGCCATGAGCACATAGGAAGGACTGCTGGACTGAAGCATATGCAGATACCTGCGCACACGTTTTCTGTCCACTCTCGTTCCGTTCATATGCAGGAGGGCAGTCTGCGTCAGCGCCGGAAGTGTTTTGTGCAGGCTGTGTATGACGACATCCGCGCCCTGTACATTTCCATTCTCCGGAAAATCCGGATGAAATCCGAAATGCGCTCCGTGCGCTTCATCCAGAATGAGTATGCCGCCTCTTGCGTGCACGAGGTCCGCAATGCTTCTCACGTCAGAAACAACACCGTCATACGTCGGCGATGTGATGACAGTGACCTTGATATCCGGATTCTCCTCAAGCAGCAGGGCTGTCTTTTCAGGCGACAGCTGCGCATTCAGCTCCGTTCCGTCCAGAAGTTCAGGATAGATATAGACCGGCTCCAATTCATTGAGAAGCACTGCATTATACACTGATCTGTGACAATTTCGCGCCATCAGTATCCGTTCTCCCCGCCTCGTGCAGCCGAGCACCGCGCTCAGTATGCCCACGGTGCTTCCGTTGATCAGATAATGGGTTTCCTCCGCACGATAAACAGACGCAGCTCTGGTCTGCGCCTGTTTCAGGATCCCGCCCGCATGGTGCAGGTCATCAAACCCTTCAATCTCTGTAATATCAATATCATAGGGAAGCTCCGCGCCTGTCAGATCGCTGCTGCGCTTGTGCCCCGGCATATGAAATCCATAATAATCCGATGAAGCATAATCTTTCAGCTTTTTATATAAATAATCCATACTACCGCTCCATGTTATTGTGTTTGTCCGCTTCCTATTTTAACACACACACAGACGGTTGACCATTATTCTTCTTTTATTAATTATTAACTTGTTTTTTATACATTCAACACATATTGCTCACAAATTCAGGTTATATTATAGGCAAACAAAGCAGTAATGCTTTTTCATATATATTTCCTCTTTTCTCAGCCGGTGATTCCATCCCGGCTTTTTTTGTATCCCGAATTTCAAGCTTTTCCGCCGCTCTTCCTTCGATGACCCGCTCCTGTCAATCAATATTCCGTCAAGCTCGTATGCGCCATGTCCAGTACCGCCACCAGATGGTCCAGCAGGTCCATCTGCCCGTACGCGTCGCTCAATACAACAAGCACGTACGGATCCTCCCCTTTCATTACAATTCCCGCATCATTCTGCACATTGTAATACGTCCCCAGGCCTTCGCCGATCCAGCCTGCTTTCGAGTACACAATATACTGCCCTCCGAGCGTTTCATAAATTGCAGAGGACAGAGTGCCGCTGTACAGATCTCTGACAGCCGTATTGCATGTCTCTGATAAAAAGTAATCATACATGGAACTCCAGAGCACGGCAAAATCCCGTGCATTGACCGAAGTATACCACTCGTCGGTTATAGCTATATTCTGACATCCCAGTCCGTCTGCCCAGCTGTTAAATTCTGTGTACCCGTATGAAGTAATCAGCCTCTCGTAATCCTCGTTGCTGGACCACTGAAGCGTGTTCTCAATCGTGCCATACAGGGTGTCTGCCGTCTCCGGATGTGCCTGCACGAGCCATGCGACATAGGGACCTTTTATCGTGCTTGCACTGTAATAAGTCTCATCTGCATGATAACTCACGCCTCCTCCGCTGTTCAGATCGTAGAGGAGAAATCCCGTAGAATAGCCCTCAGCGCTAAAAGCATCGACAGCTGTCGCGATCTCTGCCTCTATTGTTTCTATCTCTGACAGATTATTTGCAGTCATTCCATCCCATGTAATGGTCAGTTCCGCGCTGTCCGCCTCCAGGATATTTACAAAAGGGATCTCATCAGTATCCGTTATTTGCGCTGCTGGCTCAGAAGCCTCATCTCCATAACCGGACATCCCCTGTAAAGAGCCATCTGGCCCCTGCTCTTCCCCGGCTGTACGTCCTACGCAGCCGTCCGCCGCACAGATAAATACCATAGAAATAAGAAGCAGGACGCCTCCTTTTCTGACATGCGCCCTGACTCTGCTCTGTCTGCCGCGTTTCGGATATTTCACAACTTTTTCCCGACGTTCCTCTATCACATGTTTGTCCATATCCGCCGCTTCCTTCTTAAGATTTTCTTAATTTTATCATATCTTATCACATTCCCTCTGCTTAAAACAATACATGGACATAGATACTTAACATTTAGGGCGCAGACAATTCGGGGCTGTATCCGCTACCGGCAGCTACATAAAACAGAAAACGGACTCCGCAGAGTCCGCTGTCCATTTTTCATTTAGCCGGATGTTCCCTGAACATTTTCTTGATATTTTCTTTAAACGGTGCCCGTATAACCCCATGCTCTGTCACAATCCCCGTGATCAGCTCGTGCGGAGTCACGTCGAATGCCGGATTATAGCATTTCACTTCAGGCAGCGTTACAGGTTCCCGATAATACTTGCTCTTGATCTCCTCAGGATCTCTCAGCTCGATCGTGATATCATCTCCTGTCGGGCAGTTAATATCAATCGTTGATGTAGGCCCCAGCACATAGAACGGGATATGATAATACTGAGCCAGCACTGCCACCATACTTGTACCGATCTTGTTAGCAGTATCCCCGTTTGCAGCGATTCTGTCGCATCCGGCCAGACATGCATTGACCCAGCCGTTTTTCATGACAAGACCAGCCATATTATCACAGATCAGGGTCACATCCACACCTGCCTTCTGGAGTTCATATGCGGTGAGCCTCGCTCCCTGCAGGAGCGGACGCGTTTCATCGGCAAATACATGAAGATCCATTCCCCGCTCTTTTCCAAGCAGTATCGGTCCAAGCGCGGTTCCATACTTGGAGGTCGCCAGCGGCCCGGCATTACAGTGGGTCAGGATCCCGTCACCGTCTTTCAGGAGGCTCAGCCCATGCTCAGAGATCGCCCTGCACATCTCTACATCCTCTGCCTGTATCTTCCTGCTCTCAGCCAGAAGCAGGTCTTTGATCTCAGCGACCGGCTTCTCTCTGTTGTTCAGGACCACCTTCTCCATCCGATTCAAAGCCCAGCTTAAATTCACTGCCGTAGGTCTCGATGAATCCAGATAATCCTTTTTTTCCTTAAATTCTCTGTAAAATGTGTCAAAATCATCTGTCTCAATCTTCCTCGCAAGCACATAGATCCCATATCCCGCACAGATCCCGATCGCAGGCGCGCCTCTGACCTTCAGCCGGAATATTGCCTCATAAATATCCTCCGCATTGTCAAGCTCCAGATATTCCTCTGCATTCGGCAGTTTCTCCTGATCCAGAATAATCACTTTCGTTTCATCGTCACTCAGCCTTACATTATCAATTTTATCGAATCTTTCTGTCA
>DXCD01000191.1 GCA_019116185.1 Candidatus Mediterraneibacter stercorigallinarum | reverse complement strand
GTCTACGAGAACAACTGACTGAGCGTCTTTGATCTCTTCTGCGATCGCCTGAACGATCGGCTGTTTTAATTCAACCTTTGCCACTTTCTGGTACACCTCCTTATTTTATTCGCGTGTACTGCCAAAGTTTTACATAAAAAAGCCTCTGTGCACAAAGACACAGAGGCTTGTAAATTCATACTTACGTAATAAATCTAACTTTCCTCGGCAGGCGGGCATGCCCTTACGCTTTACAGCGCCTGCTGTCTTCGGCAGTTGCTAATATAGCTTAGCACTCCCGTGTAAGTATGTCAAGTATTTTATTTTATTTTTAATGACAGTTTATAACAGCCGTCCCAGTCTCTGAGCATTATTTGGCGGATCTCCTTCTCAGGATCACCAGCACAGCGCCCGATGCCAATACAAGCCCTGCACACGCTGCCGCTATCGGAGTGTTATCCCCTGTCTTCGCAGCTTTATCCGCGGAGGTTCCTGCGCCTGTACCCTGGCCTTTCTGGCTGCTGCTGTTATTGTCATTTCCTGATGCTGCGCCTTGGTTATCACCAGATCCGCCGGGATTCTCCGGTTTTGTTCCCTGTGCTTTCTCAAGGCCGTCATATGCCGCCCGAAGCGTCTTCACCGCATCGTCTACCTTCGCCTGATCCTTATCGGACAGAGTTGCGTCTGCAAGGACACTGTTGGCCGCCTCAAGGGCTGCACGGAATATCGCCGCACTCTCTTCTGTATATCCGCTCAGATCCAGATCTTCCACCTGGCTGATCAGATCTTCAAGCACAGACTTGTCCGCTTTCAGCCTGAGCGCATTGATCGCCTCTACCAAAGCCTCCCAAGCCTCATTTGTCTCCGGCTGCATTGCGTCACCGTCTGCCATTACAGCCTCTGCCGTTTCCTTTGCAGCAAGGAACTCTGCCTGTCCGGCTTCTACGTACTTGTCAAGGTCGATCATATCCGCCAGTTCCAGCGCCATCTCAAGATCCGTCTTATCCGCTGCCTTCATTTCCAGCGCATGTACGGCAAACATCAGATCTTTCGCAGCATCAAGCACTTCATCTCTCGTGGCATCCTCATCTGCCATCACTGCCTCGCCCTTGGCAATGGCATCTGCGAACATCTTCTGAATAGATTCCACCAGTCCGCCGACTGTTCCATCTTCCACATAGCCTTTTGCTTCATTGAGGAAATACTCTAATATCGTCTTGCTCACAGGTTCAGACGGCTCCGGATCATCAACTTTTGTAAAGTCTGCGATCAGCGATGTATTCTCTGTCACAGCAAATACATATTCCGTACTGTCGGAAACCTTTTCTCCGGTAACCGCGTCATACCATCCGGCAAATTCATAGCCGCTGTCTGCCTCGGCTGTCACCGTAACCTCTGTATTTGCAGCGATTCCTGAGCCTCCGCCGCTTACGCTGCCGCCTTCATTCGCATCTACATATACTGTATAAGACTGCGCGGGAGCATTAGCGATATCGAACTCGGATACAGCTACCCAGCCGTCGTTCGATTCTTTTGCCACGAACCTGATATACTGCACTTCCTGCTCGTCGAAGTAGAATGTCTTGGTCGTTCTGTCCGCTGCAAATTCCACATTCTCAGCAACCAGATTCCAGTCATCATCTGCATTGGCCTTTACATACAGATCAGCCTTGGTCACCAGTCCGCTGTTCGTATCTGTTCTCGGTGTAAACTTAAACTGGTTGATCACATATTTCTGACCCAGATCGATATCTCCCTTGATCGTTTCCCAGGTTCCCTGCGGCTGCAGCTTATCTGACGCGCCGTTCCAGTTAGAATGCCAGATCGAACCGGAATTGCCGTCGAATGCATACTCGAAAAGTCCTTCTGTCGCGCTGCCCATATCAGTCTCTGTATCCGCTGTTCCAGTCCAGCCTGCCTTATTATAATCTACGGCAGCTCCCTGTTTTACAGTTACATTGTCAATCACTGCCTCAATGGCATTTGACATCGAACCGATCCTCTGTACCGGAAGGAGTAATGTAGCTCTGGAAATGTTCTCTACCCTTACTTCGCCGTCTGTCTGGCGGTTGCGGTATACGCCTGATGCTTCGTAGGTCGTACCGTTTACCGTAAGTGTTGTAGAAGTTCCGCTGGTTGAGATCGCAAGATGTACTTTCTCTCCTACCGGAAGCTTATAGTCGAAGTAGTAGTCATAGAGCTCTCTTCTGAAACCGAGTCTTCCATCGTCCATGACACGGATGTCATGTACATAATCATCATTGCTTCCTTCGTTGTCAGCCTCAAACAGGATATCCCCTGCCTGTGCCGGCTTCTCAAGTGTAATATCAAACTCCAGTGTATTTCCTGTAGCCAGTTTGTCAATATCTGTCGTTACATAGCTCTCGCCGCCGTTTAATTTCAGGCTGCCATCCTCGATTGACGCATTGACATTCTCTTTCAGGTCTCTTCCGTTTTCTGAAGAGTCCGCCATCTCAGCGCCGTCCTCGAATTCATAAGACATGTATTCGCCGTTGTCATCCGCTGACGCCTCGTGATACGGGTTGCTGTTTGCCGCGTCGCCAAGTTCGTCAACAACAGACTCCATCTCGGAATATGTGAGATCTTCTGCCTCGCCCCAGTTCTTGCTTGCCATCGTCGGAACCGCGTCTGCGAAACGGTCATAAATATCGATCTCTGAGATTCCGTTTGCTCTTGTGTCAACACTGTCATTCCAGATCGCATAGGTACTTCCGAGCATCTGATCAGAACCTGCCGGAATTACTGTTCCGTCGAACTTATTCGGCACCCAGTTATTATACAGATTCTGTGTATTCAGATAATCATAGTAGTAACCTGCTGCAGGCACCATGTAGAGCTGTCCGTCGATCGTGTTGATCAGTTCGAATCCCTCATTGTACATATTCGTCGGATTCGCCCATCCTGTATTCCACACGTTCATCTGAACGCCTTCGCTGCGGACATCAGCCTCGCCCGGCATAGAGGAAAGGCTTCCCCACAGGCGGACAGTGTAACCCTTGCTCTGAATATACTCGATCAGATCGTCAGAGAACATTCTGAAACGGTTTTTCTCTCCATAATACTCATCTGTTCCAATATGTACTGTCATGCTCTGGTCAAACATATCCTCATTCAGATATTCATCCCAGATACTCTCGACAAACGCAAGGCTTTCGTCATATTTTTCCGGTGAAAGGTCAAACTGCTCACCGGCTCTGTTCGCCGCGCCGGATACGATATTCTGAAGCATAAGATCCGGGCGGACCTTTGTAAACGCTCCGGAGTGTCCCGGTGTGTCGAACTCCGGCGTAATATTTACGCCCATGCTGCGGCAGTCCAGAATAAAGTTACGGAAATCTTCCTTTGTATAATACAGATCCTTATTGGTCAGGTCTGCCTGGTTGAGTCCGTCATTGCTTCCCTCTACCACATTTGACTCAAGACGGAAGCCGGTATAAGCTTTCTCTCTTGCCTCTTCAGCGGAAGCATAATCCTCATAGAAAATCAGGTTGTCATTGAGATGAATATGGAATTCATTCATCTTATAGTAAGCCATCTCTTTTGCGATATCTTCCAGTGTATCCATAGAGATCGGCTTACGCGCCACGTCGAGCATGAACCCGCGTACTTCGTACTTCGGATAATCCTTGGTAATACCTTTCGGCATTGTGCCGTCGTTTAATTCAGCGATCTGAAGGATGGAGCGTGTTGCCCAGTAAGCGCCGGTATTATGATCCGCGCTTACCATCACATAATCCCCGATCTCCATAACATACCCTTCTTCTCCCAGACCGCGGGTGCCGCCGTCCTTAATAAAATAGATGTCGCCCGGCTGCGGGTCGTCTCCCGTCTCTACCGTCAGGGACGCGTTCATCTCCGCATTGTAATCATCCTTGAAAGCATTCACCGCATCCATAAAATCAGATGCCGAATTTGACACCAGGATCCTGGAACCGATTGTGAAGCTGCCTTCTTCCGTTCCGCCGTACCACTCCGCGAGCTCGGGAATCACTGTCGGCTTTTCATTCACGCCGCTGTCCTCGTACATTCCCGGGATCTCGATCTGATACTCTGTTGATCCTTCCGCGTACTCGTCACCCTTGTTCACTTTATAAATACCGGAGATCGTCATATCTGTGAGAGGCTTATAAATCGTACCGTCTCTTTCTACAACCTGCTCATAGTCCGCAAGGAATTGGATTCCAAATCCCTCCGGCACCTCCGGCAGCACCAGTGCTCTTCCGTCAGCTGTCACTGTCGGCGCGGCAAGGAGATCTACGATTTCCTCCGGTGTCGCGTCTTCGCTGATCTGAGCCGGTTCTACCGCATAGCTCTCGAACTCTGCCACAGATACGTTGGGCCAGCTGATGTCGCCGCCGTTATATCCGTCAACTGTCAGCCGGATCTTCTTCGCCCATACCGGCGCGTCCAGCGAAATCACCTCGTTCACCTGGGTGATCGGCGAACTGCATGTATACACTGTTTCAAAAGCCGCGTCATCACTCTCCGCAGTTTCGATCTTATAGCTCTCGATGTTCAGCCTCTCCCAGATAATACGGAAGAACTGGACTCTCTGGGATGCCGGAAGCGTAACCGTCAATGTGCGCGCCACTCCGTCATCAGAAGGATTTGTCGCCCAGCGGGTCGACTGGTCCCCGTCGATCGCCATTGAAGCTGCCTGTGTGTCTCCTTCAGTCGGCTCATAGTCGCTTGCCTCCGCAGTTCCTTTCAGATTATAATTTCCTTCCGGAAGCAGATCGTCCGGGATCTCATTTTCATAGATCTGGAAGTCATAAACAGATACAGACTGCCAGTTTCCCGGATTTAAAGCATATCCGTCCACATACAGCCGTACAAACTGTGCTTCCGCCGGCTCTGCAAGATGAATATTCTCGTTCAGTTCTGAGATCGGCTCCGTCCCTTCTTTCTCATAAACGGTTGTCCACTCTGACGCGTCGCTGCCGCCAGTATCAGACGTCTGGATCTCATAACCTGTGATATTCGTCCTCTCCCATGCAATAACAAAAGACTGGAATGTCTTTGCTTCTCCGAGATCGACTGTCAAAATCTTCGGAGTCTGGGCGGAACTTGTGTTTGTCGCCCATCTTGACTGCGGCTTCGGCGCGTCTCTGTTAACGATGCCGTCAATCGCCTTGTCAGCCGTATAGTCCGATGTTTCTACATCATTCGCTGTTGCTGTTGCACCGATCGCCAGATTCACCGGCGCAGTATCGTCCGCGGGCTCAGCGCTTACATTCAATGCCTGATAAGGCACCGCAAGCCCAAAGATCATCGCTGCAGCAAGCGTACCTGCTCCAATGCGGCGCAGGCCTTTTACTCTTCTTCTCATCTTTTTCCTCCCTTGTTTCTTTTTTGAGCTGATATCATGTTTTTATCAATAGTTTCACAGACAAAAACCGGACCCGCAAAACAAACATATCCTTATAACCGCCGGCTTAAAGACTCTGTTTTATCTGTTTTGCAGTCCTACCTACTCTTACTGGATATTATATATTTTTTAGAAGAAAACCTCAATTCATATTAAAAATTTATGACCGTTTTGTGAATTTTTCGTGAATTTTACTATTTTTGTATCTTATACAGCTTCATACAGCATTGAAATCTGGGCATTATTCCCAATTTTTTATTTTTCTCTCCGGCAATGTTTCGCCGCCAGGCAAAATAACTTCCGGGATAAAAATAAAACCGGAAGCACTGAATGATGTCATACACCAAACAGGCTTCCGGCCTCTTTTCATTCTATTCTATTTCTATCGATTACGCAAGCTTCAGCGGGTTGACCTTCACGCCCGGGCCCATTGTGGATGTAAGAGTAATGCTCTTAAGGTACTGACCCTTAACCGCTGCCGGTCTCGCCTTGTTGATCGCGTCGATAAGCGTCTGGAAGTTGTCCGCTAACTGCTCCTCAGTAAAGGATGCTTTACCGATCGGCACGTGGATAATATTTGTCTTATCGAGTCTGTACTCGATCTTACCAGCTTTGATGTCGTTGATCGCCTTTGTCACGTCCATTGTAACAGTTCCTGCCTTCGGGTTCGGCATAAGTCCCTTTGGTCCGAGAACACGTCCGAGACGTCCTACAACGCCCATCATATCCGGTGTAGCAACAACTACGTCAAAGTCCAGCCATCCTTCATTCTGGATTCTCGGGATCAGCTCGTCTCCTCCCACGAAATCAGCGCCTGCTGCTTTTGCTTCCTCAGCTTTTGCATCCTTTGCAAATACAAGGATACGCACTTTCTTACCTGTTCCGTGCGGAAGTACGACCGCGCCACGGATCTGCTGATCTGCATGGCGTCCGTCACATCCTGTTCTGATGTGAGCCTCGATCGTCTCGTCAAACTTTGCCACTGCTGCTTTCTTTACTAATGCAACTGCTTCATCCCTGTCGTAGAGATTTCCTCTCTCGATCAGTTTCGCAGCTTCGATATATTTCTTTCCTCGTTTCATTTTACAATAACCTCCTTGTGGTATTGGCGGGATTTGCCCCTCCCACTTATCTATATGCTTCTAAGCTTCACTTTCATAGAACAGATGCACTCATGTCCCAGGCTCGAATGAGGGAAAACCTCCTGCCTGTTCCGTGCATCGCCAGGCGCTCTATTATTCTTCTACAACAACGCCCATGGAACGGCAGGTTCCTGCTACCATGCTCATAGCAGCCTCTACGGATGCCGCGTTGAGGTCCGGCATCTTCAGCTCTGCGATTTCCTGGAGCTGAGCCTTTGTGATCGTTGCAACTTTATTCTTATTCGGCACGCCGGAACCGGACTGGATCTTGCAAGCTTTCTTGATCAGAACTGCTGCCGGCGGCGTCTTTGTGATAAAGCTGAAGCTTCTGTCATTGTATACAGTGATGACAACCGGGATGATCAGGTCGCCCTGGTCTGCTGTCCTCGCATTGAACTGCTTTGTAAATTCAACGATATTTACACCATGCTGTCCAAGTGCAGGACCAACCGGCGGTGCCGGAGTTGCCTTGCCGGCAGGAATCTGTAATTTGATATAACCTTCTACTTTTTTTGCCATTTTCAATTACCTCCTTGTGGTATTGGCGGGGCGTCGCCCCTCCCACTCATCTTTAATCCATTTTTTTCACTTCTGAAAAACCAAGTTCAACCGGAGTCTCGCGGCCAAACAGCTCAACATTGATGGACAGGCTCTTCTTCTGATCGTTCATGCTCTGCACGACGCCTACAGTGCCTTCCCACGCGCCGCTCAACACAACGACCGTGTCGCCAACGCCGAAATTAACGACCACATTATCACGCTTAATGCCCAGATTTGCCATCTCGCTCTCTTCGAGCGGCACCGGCTTAGATCCGGGACCTACGAAACCTGTAACGCCGCGGGTATTTCTCACGACATACCATGTATCGTCATTCATGATCATATGGATCATAACATATCCCGGGAACATTTTGCGCTGCACTGCCTTCTGTACGCCGTTCCGAAGCTCCGTTACTTCCTCCATGGGAACACGTACTTCAAGGATCTGATCTTCCAGATGGCGGTTCTCGATCGTCTTATCAATGTTCGCCTTTACTTTGTTTTCATACCC
>DXCD01000021.1 GCA_019116185.1 Candidatus Mediterraneibacter stercorigallinarum | reverse complement strand
AGTTCAGCGCATGTGCATGTCCCTGGCTGCCATAGCCGATGATCGCGATCGTCTTTCCGTCCAGAAGGGAAAGGTTACAATCTTCCTGATAATAAATTTTTGCTGCCATTTTGCATTCCTCCTAAAATAATCATTAAAATCTGCCGGAGCTTCCGGCAGTATATGTATAGTGAAAGGTTCTGCCCTCTTACTACCTGCCTTTTTTACATGCTGTTACATGTTGTGCCTGTCAGCCGCTTTCCCGGATCAGAGATAAGCGACATCACTGCTTCCTCTGGAGAGTCCTGTGATGCCTGTCCTTGCCAGTTCCAGGATCTCGTACCCTTTCAGAAGGTTAAGGAAAGCTTCCAGTTTGCTCTGTGTTCCCGTGAGCTCCACGATGAGTGAATCTTCTTCCACATCCACGATCTTCGCGCGGAAGATATCCGCCACGGAGATGATCTCTCCTCGCTGTGCAGCATTGGCACGCAGCTTCACCATGATCAGCTCCCTGTACACGGACTCCCCGTCCTTCAGGACCTTAATATCTACTACATCCTCAAGCTTCCTGACCTGTTTCTCAATCTGAGACAGGATCAGCTCATCCCCGGATGACACGACCGTGATCCTTGTAAACCTGGGGTCAGCCGTCATACCTGCGGTAATGCTGTCGATGCTGTATCCGCGGCGGCTGAACAGACCTGATATGCGGCTTAAGACGCCGGGATTATTGTCTACGAGCAATGAAAATACCTGCTTTCTCATTGTTTTCTCCTTTTCCCACTCAAAAAACAGAGTGCAATCTGTTTTATCTTTAATAATATTATCAACTGTGTGTTTCTTTGTCAAGAAGTTATTCGCAATTTTGTGATCGGACACTTATAAAAAAGCGCAGCCTGAATGACTGCGCCTTGATCTGTCAGATCTGTATTAGATTATCCAATGCATAGGCGACTCCCGCCTCATTGTTTGTGATTGTCACAAAATCAGCCTTTTTCTTCAGGCTCTCTGCTGCATTTCCCATCGCCACTCCCAGACCCGCGGTCTCGATCATCGGGATATCCATCTCGGAATCTCCGAAAGCGATCGCCTTTTCAGCCGGTATTTTAAGGCCCCTGCAGATTTCCAGCAAAGCGCTCCCTTTATCAACACCTTTCGGAAAGATTTCCAAAAAAATGTCCGAAGAACACGCCACATCAATATCCGGCCAGGTCCCCAGGCTTAATTTTGCCCGGATCTCGCCCTGGATCTGACGGATCTGTTCCGGCTCCGCCGCAAAAAGCAGTTTGCTCGGTCCGGTCTGCTCCTTCTCCCAGCGGTCCGCAGTCTCTTTTGCATCAACTGTCTGCGGATCATACCCGATGATCTGGATCTCCCGCGCGATATGGTCGTCCATCCCGGTGATATACCAGTCGCGGTCCCGGAAGATCCACATATTCAGCCCATACCTTTCCGCATATTCCTCATATACTTCCCGCATAGAGGCTGCCGAGAGATGCCTGCTGGCGATACACTCTTCTCCTTTGAGGATGTACGCCCCTGCGTCACAGATCATGATACATTCCAGTCCAAGCTCTTTTGCGATGGACTCTACACCTGCCGGCATGCGCGCGGATCCGAGGACGATCTTCATCCCCTTTTCCGCCGCCTGCCTTACCTTTTCCTTCACCTCCGGAAGCAGTCTTTTTTCGTCATCCAGAAGTGTTCCGTCGATATCAAGACATATCAGTTCATATTTCATGAGATACTGCCTTTCTCCAAAATATTCAGCATTTTTTCCACATTTCTCCTGCCGTTTTTCAATCCCAGATTGAAGATCAGCGCAGCGGCTGCCGCCGCGACAGTTATGATAACACCAAGAACGCCAAGGAAAAGGGATTGAATGATGCCGCCGAAACCGGCATAGGCTGCAGCCACTCCCAGCGTTGACACTGCCAGGGCGATGATCTTCCATCTGTTGATCTTCTTCAAAGCCTTGATCTGCATCTCGGCTTCTTTCGATAATTTTCTTTTATCTATAACATTCATGGTGTTACCTCCTTTTTATTAATATGTCAGGTTCGGATCAAAGAATCCGACGATTACGCCGACAAACGCAATGACTACCAGAAGGAGCATGACCTTGATCGGAGACATTCTCTTCTTCGCCATAAGGAACCAGCAGAAGACAATGAACAGTGTGGTCAGAAGTCCCGGGAATACCGCATCCAGCTGATCCTGAAGGACCACATATGCCTCCCCTGTCTCTTTGCTTATCAGTTCCAGCGATGTCTGTACGCTTACCCAGGTCGCTGATACCGCGCCGATGACGATACCGCCCAGAGTGGTGATGGCGTCTCGAAGCGCCTCGCCCTGCGCCCCGATCAGGAAGTCAACTGCTTTACCACCGAGTTCATATCCTTTAAAGTACATGAATCTCATTCCGAAGTATGCGAACAGGTTCCACACGATAATGTAGAAGATCGCGCCCAGCGGTGATCCGCCTGTGGACATACCCATTGCAATGCCAAGAAGGATCGGGATCACGGTCCCGACCACAAGGGAATCACCGATTCCGGCGATCGGTCCCATCAGTCCTGCCCTTAGTCCGTTGATCGTCTCTTCATCTACATCGTCCTGCCCGCTGGCTCTCGCCTCCTCAAGTCCGGCTGTGATACCTACGATCACGGAACCGAGCTGCGGCTCTGTGTTGAAGAACGCTGTATAGGTGTTCATTGCCTTTGCCTTGTCGTCCTCATTGTCATAGAGCTCTTCCACCAGAGGGAGCATTGCGCAGAGATATCCGAATGTCTGCATATGCTCCTGGGAGAAACAGGTCAGGTGCCCATAGTACCAGTTATGAAAAGATTTATTCAATGCTTTTTTTGATAATTTCTTTTCCATATCAAATATCCTCCTCTTCATCATCGTCGTCGGCTGCACCTGCGCTCTTTTTCAGCAGAAGCATCTTTAAGTTGTATGTAATGATCGCAAACATACCTGCGATCACTGTTGCAGATACAAGGTTGATTCCCATGGAAGCCGCAAGGACTACACCGAACAGGAACGGAATAAAATCTGTTGCCTTCTTGACGATCTGTTTTAACAGAATCGCGATACCTACACAGGGAAGAAGAGAACCTACGGTAAACAGAGTCTTCATTGCTAGTCCATCCATTGGAAGCGCTGCCTTGATCATCTCTACCACGTCGGCTCCGAGTTTACACATGATCACTGTCGGGATAAAGGAGCAGAGCAGATGGGAGATCCACGGAAGCCCCATGTCTACCAGGTACAGTTTCTTATACTGTCTGTTTTCCACTGCCTTCCAGCCGATGTGCTGCCATACAAGGTTGACTGTTGCTGTTCCGTAGAACAATACGGTTCCCAGTGTTCCAACCATTGTTCCGAAAGAGGTCGCAAGAGCCGTTCCCTCTGAACTTGCCGCATCCAGCCCATAGCTGCTCAGCGCTGCCATGGCAAGCGGGATGCCGATATAGCTGACTGCCCTGACGTCTGCGGATACAGTTCCGCCGGGCGTTACCAGCGCGATATATACGACCTGCATCGCACATCCTACCAGGACGCCTGTCGTCACATCGCCGAGGATGAGACCGCATACGAGACCTCCGACCAGTGGTCTTCCGAGTGTATAGTTACCGATCGATGAACCGCCCATGCCCGGCATACTTGACAGGCAGGCAAAAATTCCGATCAAGATTGCCTGTAACCAACTGATTTCCATATAGCTGCACCTCCTTAGTTAAATCCGAACTGGCCTCTGAATTTTTTCCAGTTTCCGATCGCCTCTTCTTTCAGAAGGGCGAATTCTACTTCATATCCTGCATTCATGATGTCTTCCAGCGCCTGAGCCTCTCCCTGTGTGATGGACTGGTTGTTGCCAAGCTTCGTCGCTCCCGGTCTGTCATTACACGGTCCGATGACTACAGTCTTAACTCCCGGCTTGAATCCCTGATCCACCAGGATCTTCTTCATATCCACAGGGTTCTTTGTGATCAGGAAGTAATTGTCCTTGCTCGCAAGAACCTTCTCTGATTTTGCTTTGAAATCATCCAGTGACCAGACGAATGTCTTTTTTCCGCTTGCACTCTTATATGCTGCCTTGAGCACCGGATTTTTTGCCGCCGCATTATTGACCGCGATCAGCCCGTCGCAGGGATACTCCAGCGCCCACCTTGTACATGTCTGTCCATGGATCATACGGTCGTCTACACGAATAAATGATACTGCCATTTTGTTTTCCTCCTTCTGATTACTCTCTTTTCTCCTGTTGCCTACTTTTCTGATATTGCTTTCTTTTCTGATGCTGCCATCCGACGTACATCAGATGTCGTCGTCCGACTCTTCGGAAGTGATCTCAAACTGTTTCAGTTCTTCCCGCGCTTCGGGAATCAGCATTTCGATAAGATCCGGTGTCGTCATGGTATCTTTCATGAGAACTGCGCTTAAAGCCAGGGGCATGTTCATCCCGCCGATCATCACGGTCCTGTCCATCATTCCCAGTTCTGCGATCGTATTCGCAGCATTCGTCAGGGGAGATCCGCCTACCAGGTCTGCAAACAACAAAATCTCATCATCCTCACCGACCACAGAGAGCGTCTTTTTTACATTCTCAACAAATACGTCTGCTCCCATCCCGTCTTCCAGTCCGACGGATAGGATGTCATCCCTGTTCTCTCCCGAGAGCATCTTCAGAGCTGTATGCATTCCCCGTGCCAGTTCACCATGGCTGACTAAAAATACATATTTCATCGCTTTGCACCTCTTTCTTTCCCTTTCCTTTTTTCTGATCAAAGTATATAAAAAAAAGACGCTGTGTTCATCTCACAAGCGTCACTGATCTCATATTACATTTGTCACAAAAGGGGCAGAGGATTGTAACTCTCTGCCCCAGACATGTACAGATAATATCACTGTTCTTCAAGGAAACGGTTGATCTCCCGGTTCCATATGATCTGATCTGTACTGATATTTCCGCTCCCGTCTATGATCTGACGTACAGCCTGTTCCACCCTTTCCCGCGCCTCTTCATATCCCGGAAACCTGAGTGAAACAATTGATTTTTCCACAGCCTCACTTAAAATGGACAGGTTCAGGCTCTCTTCACTTCCGGAATCCTCTATCAGGCTTTGCAGAGTCTGTTCCGACTCCGTAACCTCCCTCATGACGGATACTCCTTCCGAATAATCAAAGATTTCTGACTGGATATCGGGATCCATTGTCAGGATCTTTACAAACTCCCATGCATTTTGTGTATGGCGTGTCTCAGAATTTATCCCCACCAACAGTGTGTCAAGAGTCGAGATATTCTCGCCGTCCGGTCCTGCCGGCATGGGGATACAGCCCCATTCAAAACCCGAGTATTTTTTTACACTCAGTGGATAGGATTGATAAGCGCGGAATTCGGAAAAGGACATGGGCTGGAACACCACATTTCCCAGATCAAACTCATGCTCTGTTACATTATAACCCGCATTCAGCGTTTCCAGCCTTTCCATAAACTGCAGAGCCTGTTCCACTCCCGGATCAGTCAAAAAGCATTCACTGCCGTCCTGGCTGAACAGCCTGACCCCGTTTGATTCAAATGCTTCCTCCCATGTATATCCCACTTCGCCAAACTGGTCGGTCATTCCGTCTCCATCCGTATCCCGGGTTACTGCGCTGCATATTTTATAAAAGTCCTCCCATGTCCAGTCATTGTCCGGCATGGCAATGTTTTCCGCATCCAGGATCGTCCGGTTGACAAACATGAGTTTTGGAGCGCACTCAAAGGGCATCGCATACTGTTTTTGTTCATATTGCCCGGCAGACAGTGCCGAGGAATAGAAGGCGCTGCTGTCAAAGTCTTTATCTTCTTCCATCAGGGAAGTCAGATCTTTTAACGCTCCCGCGTTCGCAAAGCTGCTGAAATCATCGCCGAGAACAAAGAACACGTCAGGGGCGTTCTCCGACAGAAGCTGTTCAGACAGCCATTCCGAATAATCCTCCTTGAGAACTCCGCTCACATATTCCACATGGACTCCCGGATTCTGTTTCTCGAACTTTTCTATGGCGTCATTGACGATCTGATAAGAATATCCGTTCTGTACTTCCCAGTAACTGTCCGAAAAGACGCCGACTGTGATCTTCCTGCTGTCCTCCGGCATGAGTGCCCTGTATGCATCACTTTCAATGATCCATACTGCAGCACAGAGCAATGCACAGAACACTCCGATCATAAGATTCCTTTTTCCCATACTGCTTCTTTCCACTGTCACTCCTCCGTCTCTCTGTTCACAGCCCCGGTCTGCACCGCCCATATGGCAAGCTGTGTGCGGTCTCTGAGATCCAGTTTGCTCAGGATGGAGCTCAGGCTGTTTCTGACACTCCCGTCTGACAGGTTTAATTTCGCTGCGATCTCTTTATTTGACATTCCGCGCCCTACCAAGGCAATGATATGCCATTCTGTTGGTTTGAGCTCTTCTGTCTGCCTTTCATCCACCTGGATCGTCAGATTCGTCTGAGCCATCTTTGAAAATAGTTTCACGACTTTCGACGCGATATCTTCATTGATCATCGCAGTTCCGTGATATACTTTGCGGATTGCCTCTGAGAGCTCTTTTGTGGATATCCCTTTCAGGAGATATCCGCTGGCGCCGAATTTCAGCGCGTTGAATACATACTCATCATCATCAAAAGTCGTAAGGATAATGATCTTGATATTCGGGTAATTCTCTTTGATGATCTGAGTGCACACAACCCCGTCCATCTCCGGCATCCGTATATCCATCAGGATCACATCCGGTTTTTCCTTTCTGACCGCACGGATCACTTCCAGCCCGTTTTCTGCCGCGCCGATCACTTCGATATCATTTTCCATGCCCAGGATGATCTGAAGGCTCTGGCGCATCAGCTCCTGATCATCCGCGATCAATACTTTAATCATTTACTATTTCTCCTCCGTCTCTCCCCAGCGTATCGGTATCTGTGCTTCTACCGTAAAACCGTCGTCCCCGTTATGTGTAAGCTGACCCTGGAGAAGCTGCAGTCTTTCCTCCATATGGTGAAGCCCAAAGCCTTTCTGGATATTTTTACATCCTTTTCCGTTATCCTTTATCTTTACAATGAGCGTCCCGTATTTCCTCTCGATATCAACCAGGATCCGGGATGCCTCCCCATGGCGTATGGAATTGGTGATACTCTCCTGTACAATACGGTAGATCACTTCCTCTTCATCCCCATTGAAACAGTTAAGCTGAGTATTGCAGTAATACTCGATCTCCACATTTGATACACGCCGCATCTCATCGATCGTCTGTTTTATCGCATCTTCCAGATCATATTTTTCCAGGGCGTCCGGACGAAGCGCCTTCACGGACCGCCGGACATCTGTGATCCCCTGTCTCGCCACCTCAGTAATCGCCTGCATCTGCTGCTTTGCAGCTTCCGGCGCCACGTCCATTAATGCCGCGCATGCCTCGGCGCCTGTTATAATTCCCGTGAGCGCATGCCCGAGCGTGTCATGGATCTCCCGCGCCAGACGGTTCCTTTCCCGCGTCGCCACCATCTGTTCTTCTTCTCTCGCATATTCTTCGAGCTGTATATTTGCTTTCTGGAGTTCGCTGTTTGCAGCATTGAGCTGCCGGTTCAGGTTCAAGATCCTCTCATTTTCACTGAGCTGAGCCCGAAGCAGAAAGATCATATAAACGAGGAACAAAAAGGTATTTAGCGAATCAAATGCACTGAGCAGCCCATCCATCACTGATCTGGCATCCGCCTGGTAATAGGTCAGGTAAGCATCAAACGGTATGACATCAAAATACACGGATATGTATTCGGAGTTGAGCAGCAGATAGAACAGGCATATGATGACTGACGCAGGGAACCTGAACCTGGATCCCGGGAAATATTTCATCATGTCCGCCAGGATCAGAAGGATGATCCCCATATACCCGAACCCGAGGATATAGCTTACGGCAAATCCAATGACCAGTTCCACGCATATCTTTAGAATTATCTCAAATGTCCCGCCCTGGCTCTGCATATGCATGATCATAAGACAGACCATATACAAGAGCAGAACCATCACAGGTATTTTCCAGGCTGACGCAGGAAGCCCGGATGCGGATATCAGAAAATCCATGGCATTTCCCGTCAGGACATACCCGCGCAGGCTGGACGCCATGATCCCTGCCACATAGAGGATCACGACCAGATTCAGATTTTTCATTACTATGAGCACATAGTCTGAGAGCTGTCTTTTACCCATCTTTCTTCTCCTAATTACTGCCACCTGTCAATTCCGAAATCATTTACATTTTCCTGTGTTATCAGTTCCACCGGTATCAGGATGTCCTCGTCCACATTCTCACCATCAAAAAGCCGGTAGATCACATCTGCAGCCTGCTTCCCGATCTCAGAAGGAAACTGTGCCGCAGTCGCCTTCATCATTCCTTCATTGATCAGCGCCTTGGAATCCGGTGACCCGTCAACACCATACACATTGACAGATTGCAGCATCCCGTTCTCCTCGAGTGCTGCCACCACTCCCACAGAGGCAAGATCATTGAGGCAAAACACATTGTCAAACTGAAGACCGGAATTGATGACCTCCTGTATTTCAGGCATGGCAATCTCAACCTGCCCTTCGCATTCCACTTTCTTTACAATCTCTATCCCTTCTGCGTCAGACACAGTATCAAGAAATCCCTTTACTCTCTGTCTCCCGGACTCAGTCGTCTCATGGGTCATCACTACAACTCTCGCACTGTCACACTGTGTGAGGAAATATTCTCCTACGATCACACCTGCATTGTAATTATCAGATGTGATCGTACAGTCCGCCAGTTCATCCTGGGATATATTCGTATCAAGTACGATGATAAATACCCCCTGTGTCTTTGCCTTTTCGAGGACCCCTACCAGCCTGTCTGAATCCACCGGAGTCACTACAAGGGCGTCAATGCCCATATCCAGCATTTCTTCGATCTGCTCGATCTGACGGTCCGCGTCAAGAGCCGGGTCCCGCATAACGATACGATCTCCTTCCGCCTCGATCCTGGCATTGATCTCTTCACTCATGATCTTATAAAATTCATTGTTCATTGTCATATAACTCAGCCCGATGAGATGAGAGTTCTCTTTCTGGGCTGCAGAATAGTCAGGCTGAAGCCAGATCAGGAAGAAAACGGTTCCTGCTATGGCAAGGTCTGCCAGGATCAGTATGGGCCAGAAAAATTTACGAAATCCTTTTTTCATAAGTAATGTTTCTCCTGCAATATCAGTGTAAGAGGTCACCCCTGCTCTGCGATCTTCTCCGCCAGATCGTTCAGGTACACCCACCGCTCCATCTTCTCATCCAGCTCTCCCTGTGTCTTTTCCTGCTCTTCCAGCAGTTCTTTGAGCTTTACTGAATTGGTGGCGTTCGCCTCGATCTGTCTCTCGATGGTCTCAAGCTTGTCCTCAATAGCGGCAATGTCATCGTCGATGGTCTCATATTCCCGCTGCTCTTTATAAGAAAACTTCAGCTTCTGGGGCTGGTCCTGTTTCCAGCTCTTTCCGCTTTTTTTCATGCTTTCCGATGCCCCGCCCGGTACGCTTCCGCTCTGCGCCGTATTCTCTTTCTGCCGGGATCTTTCCGCTGTGCCGGCATATCCCGCTCTGTCATCGGATGCCATTTTTCTTTTCTTTGCTTCCAGATAGTCCGTATATCCGCCCTCGTACTGGGTCACATGTCCCTCCCCGTCCAATTCCAGGATCCGGTCCGCGATATTGTCCAGGAAATACCGGTCGTGGGAGACCGCGATCACGATCCCCGAGAAGGAGTTCAGATAATCTTCAAGGATCGTCAGGGTGGGGATATCCAGGTTGTTCCCCGCCTCGTCCAGAAGAAGTACATTTGCATTCTCCGCCAGGACGCCCAGGAGATAAAGGCGGCGTTTCTCTCCGCCCGAGAGCTTGCCAATGGGCGCATACTGCATATCCGGCGTGAACAGGAACCGCTCCAACAGGGAGGAGGCACTGATCTTTCCGTCTGTTGTGGTAATGTATTCCGCGATATCCTTTACATAATCAATGACCCGCTGCGCGTCGTCCATATGGTGCTCTTCCTGGGCGAAATACCCGATCCGCACCGTCTCCCCGATCTCGATCTCGCCGGAATCCGGCTCCACCAGCCCGGCGATCATCTTCATGACCGTAGATTTCCCGCATCCGTTGGGACCGATGATGCCAAGCCGCTGATTTTTCAGAACGATATAGCTGTAATCTTCAAGGATCTTCTTATCCCCATAATTCTTGCTCACATGATGGAGTTCGATGGTCTTCTTTCCCATACGGGTCTCCACGGACCCCAGCTCCACCGTCTGGTCCTGCGCGGGCGCTTTTCCGTTTTTCAGCGCTTCCAGGCGCTCCAGCCTTGCCCGCTGCTTGGTGGTTCTGGCGCGGCAGCCGCGCTTCGCCCATTCCAGCTCCATCCGCAGGATGCTCTGGCGTTTCCGCTCGGAGGCAAGCTCCATCTCTTCCCTTGCCGCTTTCAGCTCAAGGAATCCGGAATAATCCGCATCATACCCGTACATTTTCCCGTGGCTGATCTCCAGGATCCGGTTCGTCACGCGGTCAAGGAAATACCGGTCATGGGTCACCATGAGGATGGTCCCTCTGTATCCCCTCAGATACTCTTCCAGCCATGCGATCATCGCCCCGTCCAGATGGTTCGTGGGCTCGTCCAGGAGAAGCACGTCAAAATCCCCGGCAAGGGTCTTTGCCAGGACCACTCTCCTCTTCTGTCCGCCGGAGAGATGTTCGATCTTCTGATCCAGGTCCGTGATCCCCAGCTCCGTCAGATTGCTCTCCACCTGCCAGTCCTCCCCTGCTCCCTTCTCAAAGGCATAGGAGCGGATATCCGCTCCCTCCGGGAAAACAGGATTCTGGGGAACATAGGCGATCTTAAGTCCGTTCTGTCTTATGATCTGCCCTTCATCCGGGACCTCCTCCCCTGCCACCATTTTAAGCAGGGTGGATTTTCCTGTGCCGTTGATCCCTACGATGCCGATCTTGTCTCCCTGCTGGATACCGAAAGACGCGTCCTCGTATATGGTCTTTTCCCCATAGATCTTGCTGATATGTTCAATATTGATAATGTTCATATAATAAAAAACTCCTTAC
>DXCD01000190.1 GCA_019116185.1 Candidatus Mediterraneibacter stercorigallinarum | reverse complement strand
TCCGGATCCTCTCCGCCGCTTCCCGGATTCTCGGGATCTTCTTTCACCGGTACAAGCTGATTTCTCGCCGCTTCCAGCTTTGCGATCATATCCGCGATCTGCTGCTGGTCTGATTCTGTCAGATCCTGATTCAACAGATCTTCTGCTTCAGCAAGCGCGTCAGACAATACCTGACCGCTCTCTTCTGTATACTTCGTCAGGTCAATCTTCTGAAGTTCGCCCACCAGCTGTTCCAGCCCGCTCTTATCTGCCTTTTTATGAAGGGCATTCATTGCATTTGCAAGAGTACTCTCAGCCTCATCCACTTCTGCCTGGACTGCATCTGCATTGTCATAAACTGCCTTTGCATTTGTAAGAGCATCTTCAAATGCCTGTTTTGCATCCGCGTCATCTACATATTGATCCAGATCTTTCAGGATCTGTTCTGCCTGCTCAATTTTATTCTTCAATTCTGTCTTATCTGCGGCCTCAATCTTCCGGAATGTTCCGCTGACCGTCACATCAGAAGCAGGCATAGTAAATGTATATACGCCGGTTTCTTCATCCACTACCGTCTCAACAGTGCTTCCGTCCTGCGCTTTCACACTGACAGAGACAAATTCATATTCCTCATATACATCAGGAGTAAGGGTAACGTTCTCTCCTTCCTCCGCTTTCAGGCTGCTCGGAATAACCGCTCCGCCTTCACTGCTCTCCAGCACGATATCGTATGAAGCTGTCCGGAAGGTGACCTGAACATTCATGTCTTCCCTGATATCTGTCAGTACAAGCTGTCCGTCATCAGGAACCGTTACCGATACGTTATTGACAATGATGCTGTCTACCTCATATCCATCATCCGGCGAGATCAGGATTACCGCGCTTCCGCCTGCCGGAACTCTCTCCGGGCCCTGAAGCTGCGCGATTCCGTTTTCCCCCGAAGTTACCGAGACTGTATAAGCTCCCTGCACGTCTTTTGCTTCTTCCCAATAGCGGTTCACCACAGCATAGTCGATACGGCTGTATCCGCCATTGACTGTAACTTTCAATGTATGATCCGCGTTCTCTCCTGCGTCCGGCACATTAACCGTCCACATCCGGGCAGAAACCTTGCCGTTCGTGCCAAGATCTGTTACGTCAAGCGTCTGGGCGCTGACCGGCTCTCCGTCCAGCTCAAACGTGAGAGTGCCATAGTCCATGCCCTCTGTCGTATCGCCCATCGGTGTGACGCCGCTGTAAAGCTGTACACCTGTGCCGTAGAAATTCAATGTGTAAGCCGCACCGTCCATATTCGTACGGGTAAATCCAAGATTCTGATACTGTGCATCCTGCACATGTTCCACCCATCCGTCTGCCTCATCTGCATCCTGGTTAAAGCCGCTGTTGTCCGTTCCCATCTGTTTAGACACTGCCTCCGGCTCATAAGTGAAATAATTCGTATCCCCTTCAGTTGTCCGCTGATCTACATATTCCTGTACCGCGCTTGCTCCGGTGCTGCTGCTTTCCTCAATGGAAGAGGGAAGCGCACCCTTGTAAGTGACCACAGCGCCGTCGATTCCCGCCTGGCTGGCGTCTGCTTTCTGGATCTTCAGCGTATAGACTGCATTGTTTCCTGCCAAATCGCTGAATAAGATCGCGCCGCTGTTCGTTCCGGCCGTCCAGTCTCTAATCTGATTTCCTTCCGAGTCAAATACAGCTGCCCTGATATGGGATGCCTGATCCGCGCGCAGCTTCAGCTCCACGCCTGTGCCATAGAACTTGAAGGATGCCTCTGCATCTGCCCAGTTAGAGAAATGTCCGTCATTTTCTATCGGATAAGATCCGCTCATCATGCCGTCATTCGACTCCGTCTCTCTATAAGACCAGAGCTCATCATAGCTGAACCGGAACAGTCCGTCTCCAAGTGTATTGTCATTGACCTGCAGTGTATTCACCTGATCCGGGTCTTCTGCGGCAGCTTCCTGCACCTGGATCTCATAGACAGCCGGAATCCCATCCGCCTCTGTGATCACCAAACGGATTCCCTGCGCCTTCACAGACGCGTCTGCCGCCACTGTCGTCACCGCGCCGATCTCGGTCCCTGCTTCCCCGAAAGACTGCCAATCACCATTCTCATCCAGATATTCCAGATGGAACTCTTTCACAGCGCTTCCCTTTTCCAGGATCGTCACCTGATCGATCGTACAAGGAGCAAATGTGTTTGCCACGGTGTAGGTTTCGGATGTTTCTGCAGGCTGCCAGTAGGTTTCGCTGTGGGAATCGAAAGCAAATGACGCATATGTTCCTTCTCCTTCGGAATCAGCGGAAGCCGTTGTATCTGTATCCCAGAAGTATAGATTTGCTTCCCCGCCTCCCAGAGTCACGGTAAAGCTGCTGCCGCTGAGCTCAACCTCTTTGATCCTGCCGCTTCCATTCTCGTCTGTATCATCTTTATCTACCATATACAGTGTGTGTTCCGCCGCAAAATCAGCGTCCACTGTGACCGTGATCTCCTGGCGCGTGTTGTCAGACGATCCGGCTTCCCTTGCAGGAATATTGAATTGATTGTATCTTTCAGCCTGGCCGGCAACAAGACCGTTCATGATCATGAATGCCTTCGGCGCTGTCGCGCCCTCAAAGTATTCTGCGATCTCGCTCTCATACAGTCCGGGAAGCGTATTGTAGTAGCCGAGCACCACATCTCCCGTTCCTCCGTCATGAGCCTCAGAAAGGCTTGTCACACTCACATCTGCGAGACCGTATTCCAGGTTTTTATCGCTGCTGGACTCATCGTCAAAATTGCCCATGCGGAAACCATCTGCCGAGGCATTCGCCTCATTCCCGATCGTGCCCATCTTGAACATGATCCAGTCATTGTTCAGACGTGTCAGCTGATCATCAATAGCATGAACGCGGTCAATGATCTGCCCCCATTCCAGAAGCCCTCGTGTAGGCGTGCCATCCTCATCCCACAGATAAGCGCGGTCAAACTGATATTCCAGACGGAAGAAGTTCAGCCATTTCGCTCCGGACAGGATCGAAGTATTTACGATCAGATTCTTATTGGACTGGGAATGGTTAAATGCAAACGCATCCAGATACTGCCCGAACAGGATCGGTTTGGATCCGGTGCCGTCAATGCCTCCATGAGCCAGTTCCCTGTATAACTTCCATGTATTAAGATTCAGCAGCCGGCGCGCCGCGTCCTTCTGCACGTTCTCGTTAGAGAGATTGATGCTCGACGGGTTTGCCCAGCTTGAGTCGCCGTAATAATCATCCCAGCATATCATGTCTGGCTCCGCGATCCGGAAATATTCCAGAAGATTCGCGCGGCTCCACTGGTTCGGGAACTGGTTTGTATGTAAGATGACTCCCGGATAGTGTTCGCGGGTCCAGTCGAACCATTTGCCGAACGCCTCGGCTTCGCTGGTGCTGTATCCTCCCTCATCTCCGAAGCAGAAACTGATCGCATTACCGATATAAGGCTTCATGGATTCCGGGATAAAATCCGCAGGTTCTCCCGCGGAAGCCATGTTGTTTCCGCCAAACGGAGCTTTTGCAATTCCCCATAACGCATCCGGATTATACAGCATGTAGTCCGGGTTCTCAAAATCAGGGTCATAGAACAGCGGTCCGTCATAACCGAACTGCTCTGATTCTTCTGCCGTGGGGATGCCTCGTCCGTAGCCGCTGCTCGGAGTCCAGCCGGACATGGTAAGTCCCCGTTCCACGACCGTAGCCTGTCCGCTGGCAAGGTACTGATGCCGATCTTCGTGCTGGTGCGGTACGCCCGCCCCTTCCGGAGCATCCTGCTTCTCCGGAACTTCTCCAGCGTCATAAAAGATCATAAACTGATATATGCGCAGATCTTTCTGATCTCCAAACTGCCAGTTCGTCACCTCAAAGCGGATGTACCTCGCGTCATAGGAAACTCCGAACTCATAGCGGGTCACATTCTGATGATACTGTGTGCCGGTATTCATATTTCCTTTTGTAACAGGGGTCTCCCAAGTCTCACCGTCTGTACTTACAGAAATCCGCACGCGGTTCTGCGACAGATTCATATTGGACGGACCGAATGCCGCCCTGATCCGGCTGACGCTGTATGTGTCCCCAAGATCCACCGTGAACAGCTCCACAGGTGCGCCGGTCCCGGAAGCATCCGGCAGGCTTCCGCCTGGCACGCTCCAATAACTCTCTTCTGTTTCCACATAGGAACCGTCTGCTTTGCTGCTTTCCGGCAGGACAACATTATAGTCCTTTTCCATGACCTCCAGAAGCTGTTCTTCATTATCAAACGATGTAGAGACGCTGAGCGCATCCATGATCGTTTCATTCTTTACAACAGGACGGCGGTCCCTGTAATCTGTATCCACTTTTTCGACATCCACTGTATAATCCGTGGTATCTCCATTGTCAGATACTTCCACCTTAACTTCATGGCTGCCCGGTTCGCTCACATCGACTGTAAAATATCCTTCATTGTTCAGATCGCTGCCGTTCACCCGGACCTCAGCGGTATCTGACTCGGCAAAAGGATATACCTTTATCTCATTGACCGAACTGTACGCCGTGCCTTCATACTCTGTGATCTCCGGCGCAAATCCGGTGTCATTGACCGTAACCCCGTCAGGAATCTCTCCCATCGGAGTAAGCTCGTATACCCGGTCAATGATCAGGTTCTCAAGCTCAGGCGCATCAGAATCCGCCGCTTCTGCGCGGACTGCCGGTACAAATGTAAGAAATGTCGAACATAAAACCGTGAACGCACAGAGCAGACTAAGCAGGCTCCGTCTGCGCTTTCTGCTGATACGCAATCTGCATTCTTCTACTTTTTGCATAAACTTTCCTCCTCAATTGTGCTTTCTGCCTGTTTTTCCCAAAAACTTCTTCTATTATATCATAGTAATTTTCATGCAACAACGGTTTTCCAGGTTTTTCTTATCTATTTATTGTTCAGTTTCTCCAAAATTTCCTTTCTTCATATTGATATTCTTGACAACTCCCCCTCTGTCACAACATGAATTCCGCGGACACTGTATTACTCACATCCAGTCCTCTCTCTGTCAAAAACAGCCTGTCCCCTTCCTTCTTCATCAGCTCCAGGGTTAAAAAACGGCGGAGCTGCCTGCCGTATATTTCTTCAATCGGTTTCCCGAAATTCTCCCTGAACTCACGGCAGGATATTCCCGTTGTCTTCCTCAGCCCAAGGAACACGAACTCCTCTATCCGGTCTTTTTCCGTCATGATCTCAATCTCTTCCGCAGCTTTACCTATGAAATCTGCTCTTTCGGACTTTTCTTCCGGTGTCTCCGTTGGCACATATACGTTCCCGCCGAATATTCTCATATATTTCTCCATATCCGCAGTATTATGGAAGCGATGCTCCCTGACAAGCGAAGACGCGCCTAACCCTAGCCCGAGATATTCCTTTCTCTCCCAATACCCCAGATTGTGACGGCACTCACAGCCTTCCTTCGCATAGTTGGATATCTCGTACCTATGGTATCCGTACTCCTTCAGAATGTGTTCTGTCATCCGATAGATTTCCCGCTCCGTGTCCTCATCGGGCAGGGATGCCAGCTCCTTTCCATTCATGCAGTCCTTTACACCGCTGTCTTCTCCGTAATCATCATAAAAGGGCGTCCCCTCTTCTATAATAAGGCTGTATGCAGACAGATGCTCCGGTCCGAGCTCTGCCGCTGTACGAAGAGTCTGTTCCCAGCTCTTTACTGTCTGCCCGGGGATCGCTGAGATCAGGTCTATATTAACATTTACAAAGCCTGCATTCCGCACGGTCTCCCATGTATCCAGAAAATCCTCATATGTGTGTATCCGCCCCAGCATCTTCAGCTCCCTGTTGTCCGCGGACTGGAGCCCGATGCTCAGACGGTTGATCCCGCTTTTCTTCCACAAGGCGGCTTTCTCTTCTGTCACAGTGCCGGGATTCACTTCCATGGTGATCTCCGCGTCTTCACGGATATCGAAATTCTCCCGGAGGGCATGAAAAATACGGGCGGTGTCCTCCCCTGTCAATACAGAAGGAGTCCCCCCGCCCAGAAATACTGTGCTCACGCGGTAATCGCGGTAAGCATCCTTAACACTCTTAATCTCCCGGAGAAGGGCATCCGTGTAGGCTGCCTTCTCCGCCTCCCCGGCAGGACCGGAGAGAAAATCACAGTATGCGCACTTTTTTACACAGAACGGTATGTGCACATACAGTTCCAGTTCCTTTTTCACCTTTTTGCTCCTCTAACGCAGCTATACATCAATCGTCATCCAGTTTGAGCACGCTCATGAATGCCTTCTGCGGGATCTCCACATTTCCCACCTGGCGCATGCGCTTCTTTCCTTCCTTCTGCTTCTCAAGCAGTTTTTTCTTACGCGAGATATCGCCGCCGTAACACTTCGCCAGCACGTCCTTTCTCATTGCCTTCACAGTCTCGCGTGCAATGATCTTGCTGCCGATGGCCGCCTGGATGGGGATCTCGAAGAGCTGCCTCGGAATCTCTGCTTTGAGCTTCTCGCACATCTTCCGTCCTCTCTCGTACGCGCTTCCCGCAAATACGATAAAGGACAGTGCGTCCACTTCCTCTTTATTAATAAGGATATCCAGCTTCACCAGCTCAGAGCGCTGATATCCCATCATCTCATAGTCAAATGACGCGTATCCTCTTGACCTGGATTTCAGGGCGTCAAAGAAGTCATAGATAATCTCATTGAGCGGCAGATGATAGTTGAGAACCGCACGCTTCTCCTCAATGTACTCCATACCCTGATAGATGCCGCGCCGCTCCTGGCACAGGTCCATGATCGCGCCGATATACTCGGATGTGACCATGATCTCTGCCTTCACCATCGGCTCTTCCATATAGTCGATCTCCGCCGGGTCCGGCATGTTGGTCGGGTTCGTCAGGTCAACAACCTCGCCGTTTGTCTTATGGATCTTGTAGATAACGCTGGGTGCGGTGGTCACCAGATCCAGGTTATACTCTCTCTCCAGCCTCTCCTGAATAATCTCCAGATGAAGAAGTCCGAGGAATCCGCAGCGGAATCCAAATCCCAGGGCAACAGATGTCTCTGCCTCGAACTGCAGCGCCGCGTCATTGAGCTGAAGCTTCTCGAGGGCGTCTCTCAGATCCGGGTATTTTGCCCCGTCTGCCGGGTAAAGCCCGCAGTATACCATTGGGTTGACTTTCTTATAGCCGGGCAGGGGCTCCGCGCACGGATTCTGTGCGTTGGTGATCGTATCACCCACCCGGGTCTCTTTTACATTTTTCAGGCTTGCCGTGATATATCCTACCATGCCGGCATCCAGCTCATCACAGGGAATAAACTGTCCCGCTCCGAATGTGCCCACCTCCACAACCTCAGCTGTCGCTCCGGTCGCCATCATAAGGATGGGCGTTCCTTTCCTGACACTTCCTTCTTTGATCCGGCAGAACACAATAACACCCTTATAAGAGTCGTATTTTGAATCAAAGATCAGCGCCTGCAGCGGAGCTTTCGGGTCTCCTTCCGGCGCGGGGATCTTCTTCACGATCTGTTCCAGCACTTCGTGTACATTCTGCCCGGTCTTAGCAGAGATGAGCGGCGCGTCATCCGCCTCGATGCCGATGACGTCCTCGATCTCTTCTTTCACACGGTCCGGATCCGCGCTGGGCAGGTCAATCTTGTTGATGACCGGCATTACATCCAGGTCATGGTCCAGCGCCAGGTACACATTCGCCAGTGTCTGCGCCTCCACGCCCTGGGCCGCGTCCACGACCAGAATGGCGCCGTCGCATGCTGCAAGGCTTCGGGACACCTCGTAGTTAAAGTCCACATGACCGGGGGTGTCGATCAGATTGAAGATATATTCCTCCCCGTCATCCGCCTTGTAGACCGTGCGGACTGCCTGCGCCTTGATGGTGATGCCGCGCTCCCTCTCCAGGTCCATGTTGTCCAATACCTGGGACTGCATCTCACGGCTGGTCAGAAGCCCTGTCATCTCGATGATCCGGTCTGCCAGGGTGGATTTCCCATGCCGTCTCCAGCATAGTATCATCGGCCGCTTA